>NZ_DASTAT010000075.1 GCF_035712445.1 Oligoflexus sp.
GAACGGAGAGAGAGGGATTCGAACCCTCGGTCCACTTGCGCAGACGCCTGATTTCGAATCAGGTACATTCAGCCACTCTGCCACCTCTCCATAAACGATCGAGGAATCGTTTGAGGGCCAGATCCTAACTGAATCAAAAGCAGGCTTCCACTATTTTTTCATGGTCTTGCCGGATTTCTTTAGGCTGATTTGGCGGGGGGGAGATCTTCTGACAGCTTGACGTAAGGCGGGTTCCCAGGTTAGTACCGGGTTGACGGTCATTTTGTTGGAAAGAAGGTATGGGCAAGAGCGAGAGTTTTAAGGAACTTTGTGTCAAAACGCTGAAGGAGTCCGGGGCGAGGCTGACAAGGCCGCGGATGGCGCTCATTGAATGTCTGGCTCATTCCAAGGTGCCGCTTTCGCCCAAGGTGATTCTGCAGAAGACGGCCGAGCAGCTGGATGAGCAGGAGTCCATTGACGCTGTGACGGTTTATCGGATCCTCGATCGCTTTTCGGAGCTTGGGCTCGTTCATCAGGTGGCCCCGAATGGGGATTATATCGCCTGTACGCACCTCGCCTGTGAGGCCAGCACACATATCATGACCCATTGCACGAGCTGCGATGCGGCCAGTGAAATTCATGTGCCCGAGGAAGTGCTCGCGCCCATGCTCTGGTATCTGAAAAGCCAGAATCAATTTGAACCTAAGAAACACCTGTTTCAATTGGATGGCATCTGCGCGCGCTGTCAGGGCAAGGCTAAAACATAAAGCGACGCGTGCGCCTCTCGCCGGCTATCACAAAATCATAGTAAAGCTTGTAGGTGAAGACCAGCTCCTCCTCGGGGAAATCCCGAGGCAAGGGCGGATAGGGCGCGGCCAGGTTCAGGACGCGTTCCCAGAATTGATCGACGTCCTTGTCTCCGGATGACTGGACGAGCTTGGTTTCCATCAGAAGGCCGCTGCGGGCCACCTTCAGCTGAATCACGCTGGTGCCCTGCAGCTGGGCTTTGCCGACGCTTTCCACCCTATCGCGGATATAGTCCTTGTCCTGAAGCGTCGGGCCGATATCGTAGTAGGCAAGGTCCACCTGCTTGCGAACAGCCGTGAAATAACCGATGTAACGATACTCGGTGGTGTTCACGTCCAGTACGGGACCGACCGGCAGTTTCTTGTCGATGTAATCGTTATGCCCCGTGTTCACGACATCAATCTGCTTCGGCAGGAATTCCTTATAATCCTTGCCCGCAGGAACCTTGACCTTGCCGCCGGGAGCGTCCTCGACCTTCAGACGCAAAGGCCCATTCTGCAAAGGCGTGGGATCAGCAGCCCTTGCACTGGGACGCGGCTGCGTTTTCGTTTCCTGAGCCGTGCTGTGATTCTGCGCTCCAAGATAAGCGGAATCCTTGGGTGGCTCGGTCTCGGGCAGTGGCGCCTCAATAATGGTCTTGGGTTCGTCTTTCGGAGTCTCTTCGGCGAGGTTTTTTTTCTCGGCCTTATCCGCGTCGGGCTTTCGTGGGACTTCTTTGAATTCCAGGCGTACCGGAACCTTGGCCGTGCTCTTCGGTTTGCGATCAAGAGCTGGTAAAAACGACAGGATAAGCATGAGAAGAGCATGAGCGGCGAGGGAAAGGACAAGAGGCAAAAGGATCAGTCGCCTTCCGCGCTGAGAAAGACTGTCAAGCTTGACTGGTTTTGCGTTCTGTTCCATGCACCTGGCTCGCGGCTAAACTCCCCCGACACTAACATCCTTTTCGCTGGGCCCACAACCGGGGAGTGAGGGAAGCCGAGGGGTGTCAAGGAGTTGGACGGCTGTTTGCACAAGGGCTCGACAGGACAAAAGAATTTCCCCACAAATTCAGGTCAAGTACGCCGCGCGGAATTGTGGAAATCTCCTTGCATATCGCCGCGAGGTGATTTCTGTTTTTGAACCGGAGGAATTTTAAATGAAGATGAAGTTGATGCTGTCGGCTCTTGTGGTTCTGAATCTCTTTGCTGTCGCCTGTACGAACGACGATAAAAAAGTCGAGGAAGTCGTGGCCACCGAGAAGAAAGCGGATGATCATGAATTTTCCGTCGACAAGGATGGAAAGTTGGAATTCAAAGCGGAGATCGTTTACTTCGCATTTGATGACGCTTCCCTCACGCCCGAAGGCATGGCTCGCCTGGATGCCATCGCCGCCCATATGAAGACCAATACCAAGGAAAAACTCAAAGTCGAAGGCCACTGCGATGACCGCGGTTCGATCGAGTATAACCTTGCCCTGGGTCAGCGCCGCGCGGAATCCGTGCGCAAGTATCTTGAGACTGTAGGCATCGGTGCCGACCGTCTTCAGGCCGTGAGCTTCGGTTCGGAAAAACCAGCCGTGGCTGGCCAGGGTGAAGAAGCCTGGTCCAAGAACCGTCGCGCTGAATTCGCCTTCGCGCAGTAAGTTCGGACTCTGATCGGTTGGAGCGCCCGCTCCAACCAGCCTTAGGCCCCGCGACCCAGCTCTTCACTCAGTTCCATCATAAAACGATTTTTGTGAACGGCCTGAAAGGACTCCAGGGACCACTTGGAAGGACTGAGGGGCGTAGAGGTGCGTGGCACAAAAAGAGTGTAGGTCACGCCGCGATATTTGATGCCGACCTGTTTGTACTCATTGCCTTCATAAGCCAGCAGCTTTTCCCAACAATCCACCGGCAGATTCTGATACAACTGAAGCTGGAGCATAGCCTCAGGTTCGCGTTTCAGGCCGGGATAAACCGCGCCCTCCACGTAGTAGCAAGAAAAATGAGGCAGTTGCGTCGTGCCGCGCGCCCAAGGCGTCGGATCGCGACCTAACACCGTCCGGATAATATCGGGATCCCTCAGGGTTCCGTAAACCGCCAGATGACGCATGGATTGCTCCTTTTTTATTGGATGGATGATTTAGGTCAATATTCTGAAAAAAGCAAGAATTTGCTGATGTGTTTGAGACTGCTAAACTGTGGGATACCGCTGCTTGGTTTGAGATTGCTAAACCTTGGCAAACTGCTGCTGAGATTGAGACGGAAACGACGGCCAGAGGAAGGAAAGAAACGGTGGGCGATAACTCATTGATTCGGGCGCATTTTATGAATCTCTGGCAGCAGTGCCGGAGTCTGTTGGAAACCCTGGCGCTGGTGGACAGCGCGCAGCTTCTCCCGAAAATCGAAGCCCAGGCTGAAGGCTGGAACATCGAGGACGCAAATCCCGCACGGGAGCGCGATTCCGTGCGACTCCTGATCCTGATCGCCCGCGATCTGCATCCCTTGCCGGCACGTTTGGATCGGCAATTGGCCGCGTTGGAAGGCACGAGTGATTTGGCCAGGACTTTGCATGATTCTGCACAAATCATGCCGCATAAACTTGTGGAGAGCCACTGGGAACTGGTGAGGAAAGCGGCCGCGCGCTACCACATCCCGAGCAAAGTGGAAAATGAGGCGGAGTTTCAGGAGCTGCAGGCCGTCGGTCGTGAGGCCCTGTTTCGAGCTGCACAAAAATATTATAAAAAACCGCGCGGTCCTTTCAAGAGTTTCGCCTGGCCCTTGATTCGGCAAAGCATGCGCGAAGAGCAGGCGCGGCGGCATCCCGTTCCTTTTAAAATCAGGAAAAAGCTGGCGGCTCTGGGTGCGCTGCGTGAAGAGGCGCGTCTGCGTGAGCTGACCTTCAACAAAGACGAGATGCGGGCCCGTCTGAAGATGAGTCCCGAGGAATTCCATGAGCTCCTTCAGATCGAAGCGATCTGGGGCAATGGACTGGAATTTGAAACCGAGGTCGAGCTTGAGGATATCGAAGCTCCTGACCACAGTCTGGATCAGCTGTCGATGCTCCTGGAAATCGAAGATCAAAAACGCCTCGATCATGCCATGGCCCGCATGATTGATCCCGAGAAGACGCTGATCCATCAACTTTATTTTGAAGAGAAAACCCTGCGGGAAGTCGCCGAAGAAATGCAGCTGAGTCTTCCGTCCTTCAAGAAGCTGCACAAAAAAGCGCTGGGCGAGATGAAGCGCCTTTTGAATCGCGGGTAGGGCACCCCGCACACTGATTCGCGTAGGGAACCCACCAACATGTTGGTGGGTGTTGGTCACCAGGCTTTAGGCTCCATTCATGACGAATGGCTTGCACACCACCCGAAAACCAAACTCCCTGGTTTGTGTTTGTCGGTTCGCCTGCATAATCAATGCTTCACGCGGGATGCCCCAGATCAGTATAACCCGTTCGCCTGCCGCCAGCACTCCCAATCTGTCGTTTCCGGAACGAGACAGCACTCTTCCTGCCTTTATCACCAGTCATATTCCTCGTTTGAAGCTTGCCTGCTGCAGAAACGATCAAGCTTTTGTCGGACAGCGGGAACAGTATCATCAGGCAAAAGAAGCGATTCAAAGGTTTTCCACTTTGTTTTTCTTCTGGCACATGACTTGTAATGGGCGCAACCCGTCGGTATCACACTGAGAGAGAGGTTGCCATGAATGTACTGCGGAATGCCTTTGGGACGCTTACGTTGCTCGCCCTGATTTCCTGTCGCCCGCCTTCTCCGTCAACGAACACTGAACTTGCCCTGGGCGAGACTGACGAGGTGCAGCTCAAAGATGAAGTTTATGCGAACCTGGCAGGACTGGCCGGGTCCGGCCGTTTTATGTTTGGCCAACAACGGCTCAACCTTTCCGGAGTCGGGCGTGAGGGACAAAGGCCCTGGAGTGATGCGTCCTATGGAACGGAGCCGGATGCCCAGCAGCTGGTCGGTGATCAGCCGGCGTTGCTCGGCATGGACGTCTGGGATTTTGCGATGAAAAATCCCACGTGGAATCAGGCGGCTTATGCGAAAGCGGCTCGCGATTTTTACAGCTCGGGTTCGGGCGGCATGATCACTTTTGATTGGCACATGCGGGGCTGTGATGTGCAGGATGTGTATGATTCCGAAGGCCGTCGTGGAGTGCCCGGAGATGGCTTCAATATCAAGGATTGGAACTGGGATAGCAATCGAAGCTGCCTTTGTCGGATCGTGAACGAGGAACCATGGATCAATGGTTTGAGTTGGAAGGATTGGCTTTACACGCAGAAGCTCGATCGCTTTGCCAGCAAACTGCAGATGGAAGGTCTGGATCAGATGCCGATCATCCTGAGGCCCTTTCATGAAATGAATGGCAGCTGGTTCTGGTGGGGCGCCAAGGGTTGGGACTGTGAGAAGCATCTCGGCCGACGCCATGTGGTGAGTGGATCGGAGGCCTATAAGAAACTCTTTCGCATGACGGTGGATTATCTGCGTCATCAAAAAGGGCTTAAGAATATGCTGGTGGCATTTTCACCTGACCGGCTGTGCAAGCATGAAGGTCATAGCTGTGATGCTGATAGGGCCATGCGGGATACCGTCACGGATCAGGAGCTTTATCAAGATTTCATGAACATTTACCCGGGATCCCGCCATGTGGATATTCTCGGTTTGGATCTTTATTATTCGGTGAATCGAGGAATGCCCTGGGAAACGCCTGAGTATCAATCCCGTATCTTTGCCCGTTATCTCAAGACGATCTCGCGTATCGCTGATGATGAAGGCAAGGTCGCAGCTCTGACGGAAACGGGGAACTATAATCTTCACAATGAAGTGACGAAGTCGTCGCAGTGGTTTACCCAGCACCTGCTGCCGCTTTTGTCCGCTGATAAGGATATCAAGCTCGCCTATGCCCTGACCTGGGAAAATCGGAATCTGGGCATGGCGCAGTATTATATCCCTTATGTGGGGCACGCGGGTTATGAAGACTTTAAAGCGTTTGCGAGTGACAGGCGGACGATGATGCTGAAGGATGCCGGCGGGCTGTTCTCGCCGAACTTTGGTCAGCGTGAATCACCGGGCTACTATCCTGACTGTCGATCCAAGGATTCCGATCCTGATGGTGACGGCTGGGGCTGGGAACATAAGCGCAGCTGCAAAGTGAAACGCGATCAGGGCTGAGCCATCGGAATATCAGCGCTGAAGATGGCGCTGAGCTGCTGCTGATCCTTGGAATACTGAACGAAGATCTTGCGCTCACCGCCTGGAGGGAACTTCACATCCATGGAGGATTGAAAGTCCTGCCAGGTGGCAGTCGCAAAGTCGGAAGTCTCGCTGCTGCGGAATTTATTCATTCCAGCCGGGCGGACCAGGAAAACCGTAACGATGTTTTCTTCGCCCGCTGTCATGCCATCGCCTTTATAATGCACACCCGTGGGAAGGGCCTGATCCGCTGGCAAAAGCGTGAGGGGCTGCAGCTCCGGTGCATCCTGGGCCGACCAGTGACGGCTTTCATACGAAGCATCCAGATAGCCTGTGTTCGATGCCACGATCGGATGCGCCCCGAGAGGGACGTTCGGCAGCGTGAAACTGCCATCGGCTTCGGTCTTGGCTTTGATGCGCGTGCCGGGGATCTGCACATTGATCGCGCCATGCGTCACGCCATCGAGCAGACGAACCTTGCCTTTGATGGCAAAGGTGGGGAGCAGCTCGATCGGTTCCCGGATGATGGTGTCTTCGCCGGCCTTGATATTTACGCCGCTGATGCGAATGCCAACGCCTGTGGCAGCCGATTGGCTGGTATCATCACCGGCGCGCTGTCCTTCGATAATGAAATCATAGCGGCCCGGCTTCATGCTGAAGAAGGCGTAACGATCGTTGTCGATGGGTTTGAAGCCGTGCTGATCGACCCCATCCACGATGTAACCGGCAATGTTTTTCAAGCCGGCGAGGCTTTTGAAAGCAAGGACGATACGGGTGCCGCTGGCATCCGGAGGATTATTATTGACCGGACGCGCATCCTCGCTCTGCTTGGGCTGATCGGGGGCCTTGGGGGCTTCGCCGCCACCTGATTTACCGGGGTTGGAACAGGCCACGCTGAAGCTGATCCAGGCAGCCAGACTCAAGCCCTGTTTCATTCCGCGTAAGTAATATTTCATGGTTGCAACCCCCTTAGGGTACCTTTTCGGCAGTTTGCCCGCGGATATATAAGTGAAATTATATAATATATAAATATCGGGGGGTTAGAGATTTGAATGGGCGCTTTCGATGGCGGAGTCCCTGAAAGTGTGGGGGCGGAGCTTCTTACAACCCCCGTAATTGTTTCCGAA
>NZ_DASTAT010000076.1 GCF_035712445.1 Oligoflexus sp.
TCATCAGTGTGGTTCGCAGCTTTTTCGCTTCTGAAATTGAGGATCGCCCCATTCTGAGCAGCAGTCTTCCCAGCGCAGATCGTGCTCTGTGATAGCCTCTGATTTTGTAGAAGCGTCGAATGGCTTCCTTGTATTCATATATTTCACGAAGTTCAGGATGGAAGTTCAGCCAGTGAATCACAATCCGCCTTTCATGACTTTCAAGGTCCTCAGCATTGCGCAGAAGAAGCTTACGCATGGGATGACTGGGCTTGTCACCGGTGATTCGCTTGCGAAAGCGATTCACAAGTTTTGTGAAGAGTCTTTGAACATGAAATCTGTCAGCCACAATACTGGCGTTTGGAAAATATTCCTTGGTCAGTGTGCGATAAACCGGTGAAAGATCCATGGTGACAACGCGAACATTGAAGCGTCCGGACAGCCGCTTTAAAGGCTCTTCAATTTCAGCCCGGGCGCGACCTTCCAGCAAATCATAAACACGCCTATGCGTATGATCGACTATGATGGTCGAGTATACAGTGGACCTGCCTTTGGGTTTTCGAAGCGAATGCTCATCAATCCCGATGACTGGCGGAAGCGGGTACAGCCGCTTTCTGCGACGAAGCTCAAGACTATCATATGTGGCCCGATAAACTGTATCAGCGGAACAATCATAATGTCTTTGAACTCTGGAAAGATCATGAAAGTTTTCCGCAGCCCAGCATATGGCCGACCGAAGACGCTCGGTTGTGCGTCGGCCTTTGCCGATTCCTGATATGGGCTCGGTGAATGGCTTTTTGCAATGGCTGCAATAGAACCGCCGTTTGTTGATGAGCAGAACAACCAGCTTGTTGCGAAGGGGTTCATCCTTGATGCGAACAGGACGATGATCGTAGACAGATTCCGAGGGGCAGGCACACTTGGGACAGACTTCGTGAGTCGAATTTTTCTTACATAAAAGCCCCAGAATTCGATTGCTGAGTTTTACTGATTTCACAAGTTCCAGTTCAGGAAGAAGAACGAGCCGTGCTAGTCTTTCCTTAGACATAGGCGCCCTCCTGGCTTTTTGATTCTGGCGAACCAAAATCTACGGCAGGTTTGCCTATGTCCCTATTTTATTTTTGGAAATGACCCACCACGAATCGAGAAGACCCAATACAGCGAACGGTTTTTTCAAATCATATCTCAGAGTTTGTCCCTCCAAAGTTTGGTCCCTGTGCGAAGCCCTTCGATAAAATCCTGCTCGACAGATCTAACTGAATTGATAATGGTATCCATGGTTGCTGGTACACGGGCTGCTTGCCATGCGACTACCATGATCAACCGTGCAAGATCATCGTTGCTTTCCGGTAGTTTATTGCTTTTGCGAATATCATGAACAATGGTCGCCCCCATGCCGTCGATGGTGTCGTTTCCGAGTTTATCGATGGCATATAATTCCTTTGGATCTTCATGGGGTTGGTCTAACGTCGGGGAGCCTGTTTGAAAGATTTGCCGGTCTTTAAATCATGGACCCAAATCTGACCATTGGGTTTGTAGTTTTCAATGAAATTATTCTGTAACCAAACGGGAATGTAGTGTTGTTTGATTGGCAAATTCATGAATTGTCTGTCCATTTGGTGACTGGCTTCATGGATGGTTTCGTTGGAATGGCGCTCCTCTAATCCAAAGAAACTTTCAAAACTCGTGAGTAGAAATCCAAAAGTGTTTCCATTCCCATCTCCAACGTTTTTTCTCGAAGGCCGCAATTTTTTGGCGATTTTGCATGGCTTGCACCCATCGGATGGAGGGCCTCCACCTTGCTGGTCAATCCCGGTCCTGGCGCCGGGCAAACTGAACCCAGCTCCTGTTCACTTGCCCGGGCCCTCAGTGCTCTCGGGCAAACTCTGTATCACCTTGCCTTTATCATCGATAAACTTAAGGACTGGGCTACCGTCCTGATGCACCATCATCAAAATGCGCGGCTTGCCTTGGGCATCGGCAAGGACGACTGCAGGACTTTTACCCCGCGTCCGGCCGACGAAGAGTCGCGTCGTCTCCCGTCCGCCAGCTTCCTCAAACTTCTTCAGCAAGGCCTCCTTTTCCGGGCCTTCAGGGGATTTCTCGTAGGCTTCCCACAGGGGCTCATAATCTTTCGACAGACCCCGATCATAGACCTTCAATCCGGTTTCCATGCCACCGCCCGATTCGTAGTGGCCTAAAGAGAGCTGCTGATCACCTCCGAAGCGGTCCATGGAAAAATGCATTCCGGAATTGGGATGTCCTGACTTGTCCAGCTTGCCGTCGAAGATCAGGCCACCGTTTTCATCACCGATTTCATTGTAGAAGATAAGACCTGGACGGGGAGTGCGCGAACCCTTCAACTCCTTGCCGCCAATCACGGGATCCGGCACACGCAGGCGATTGGCAATGACCAATTCTTTCCTGCCGTCGGGCATCACGATATTGATGCGCTCCACGTCGATTTCAGTGAATTTCTGATGGGTCAGGTTGGACTTGGCCGCCAGGAGAACGAGTGATGCCCCGGTTAAAGTCCCTACGAATAGCAGCTGTTTCAAACGACGATTTTGTTTCTGAAGCTCTGTGACAAGATCCTGAGTCATGGTCCCTTACCTCCTCTGTTGCCCGTTGCGAGCGCGTCTGTATGCGTCCAAACACCGTTCCGCCGTCATAACCATGTGACAGGCTTTGAGCGGCTTTTTTTCAAGGCATGGCAGCCCGCAGACTGAAGACGTAAATGAACCAGGAATCATGCATGAGAGAGGACGGGCGATAGAGCGGATAATGTCTTTGGCTGAGTATGCCCAGGGTTCGTGGAAGTTCAGTCAAAAGTTGATCTGGATGCGTTGTAAGACCATGACCCCAAGGCTTGCTCCTTAAAACATGCTTTGTAAGGTCATGGCGTGCTGATCATGGCTGCTGCTTTTTAAGTTTCTCGCCATCCTCAGTCAGGCATTTGGAGCTTCCCTGGAGAAGACCAAACAAAAGTAAAGCTGAGCGCCTGGGTTCTCAGGCTTTGCCGTAAACTTTTGCAAGCTTTCTGAAGCTGATTTGGTAAACGACTGTTTCGCTCGCTTGGAAAAATCGGCCCAGGGTTCCTCGGGATGCCGCCGAATCTCTCGCGAGCCCTGGTGGCTTAAAGAATGCCCTACCGCTCCATCTGCATAGCGCAGCCAGCCTTCCCAACAGAGGATCAGAAAGCCTTCCTTCTCTAAAATATCGATAGCCTCAACGGCCGCGTCCCATGGAAGAACCAATTCATCCTCAGACAGCGAAAGCTGCACGATGCGCTCCGGCAGAAATTCCGATTCTTCCATACTAAAATTCTCCCAAGCGTCCTGGTTTGAAATTTTCATTGGTAACAGTTAAGTTCGTTCCTGTGAATCATAACAGGATTGGAAAGCGGATGGCGGTAAAATCGACTATTTTCAAGGCGGATCTCAATATTGCCGACAGCAATCGGGCCTACTATGACGACCATGCTCTCACGATTGCCCGGCACCCTTCTGAAACCAATCAACGCATGATCCTGAGACTGGCCGTCTTTGCTCTGAATGCCCATGAAAATCTACAGTTCACAAAAGGCCTCAGCGAAATGGACGAGCCGGATATGTGGCAGAAGAGCTTGACGGGTGATATCGAGCATTGGATCGAGCTGGGCCAGCCCCTCGACAAGCGCATCAGGCAGTCCTGTGGCAAATCAGCTCTGGTCTCGATTTATACCTATCAAAGAGGGTCGGCTCAGAACTGGTTTGAAGGCATCAAGGATTCCGTGGATCGTTTCAAGCATCTGCGTGTGATTCACCTCACCTGTACGGATGAAGCCGCGATCGATCGACTTGTGGATCGTTCGATGAAGCTGACATGTATGATAGACGAGCAGCAGATCATGCTCACCAATGACAAGGACAGTCTTACGGTTGAGTTGAAAGTTCTGAAAGATTTTCGACTCTAAAACGGCGCATCCTGCTGCTCTTTTTTTATAAGGACCGAAGCCATGCTGAAACCCAAGGACCACCACGCGACTTCCACTCAATATAGGATCAAGGAAGTGCCGTCTCCTGCACTTACGGGAACGGCATTGACAGCCTGCATCACCTTGCTTGAGAGTAGCCGCCTTGCACGGCAGTCCCTGCTTCGATTGAATAATATGAATGTGCTGCATAACCAAAATTACAGTGAGCCTCCCAGTCTTTTACCCATCCCTTCGCCTCACCTGGTAGAAATTGAAAGGCAGAAGGCTCAACGAAATCCTTTGAAGACGAGTGCCGATTTTTTGGAGGGAGAACAGTCTGATGTGGGGGGCTATATTCGAAAGTATCAGGCCCGCATCACATCCCCGAGTGAAGTGGCTCAATCTGTGCTGAAGCATATTCGAGAGAGCAACGAGGAACCCGAGTCACTGCAAGCTGTTATTGCTGTGGACGAAGAAGGTTTGATGCGCGAGGCCATGGCCAGCAGCAAACGCTATGAGCAGGGGCAGCCTTTATCCCCACTCGATGGCGTTCCGATTGCCGTCAAGTCGGAAATTTTTGTTCATAATGTGCCATCGCAGGCGGGAACGTCGTTTTTGAAGGTTCCTGCGAATCATCCGGAAGCGACCGTTGTCTCCCGCCTTCGCAAGGCTGGAGCCTTGATCGTGGGCGTGACCAATATGCACGAAATTGGAATTGGTGTGACAGGTGCCAACATTCATTACGGTGCGGCACGCAATCCTTACGATAGGAAACGCATCACCGGCGGTTCGAGCAGTGGTTCAGCCGCTGCCGTTGCAGCAGGACTGGTGCCCGTGGCGATTGGAACCGATGGGGGAGGCAGTATTCGCATTCCGTCCTCTCTCTGTGGAGTCGTCGGGCTCAAGCCGAGTTTTTCCCGGCTTTCTTCGTATGGCCTGTTTCCCAGCAGTGTTTCCGTCTGCCAGGCAGGGCCGATCGCGCGCTATGCTGCCGACTGTGCTCTGGCCTATCAGGTTATGGCGGGACCGGATCCCCTGGATGGAAAAACCTATGCGCAACCCCCCGCGTCTCTCCGTGATTTGGATCGGGTTGAAGATCTTTCCGATCTTACCGCTGGAATTTATTCCCCATGGTTTGAACATGCTGATCCCGATATTGTGGCCATCTGCAATGAGTTCCTTCTCAATCTGCAAAAGCGTGGATTGAAGGTCGTTGAAATTGAAATCCCGGAATTGGAGGAAGCACGCGTCGCTCACTTTATAACCATTGTCTCGGAAATGTTTAACTTTATGAAAGGCCATCTTCCCCAGCATCGTGCGGACCTTGCTCCCACCACACGCTTTGCCTTGGCCCTGGCATCGGAATTAACTGCGAATGATTACCTTCAGGCCCAAAAGGTCAGGCAGAAATTCATGAATCAACTGGATGAGATTTTTAAGAAGGTGGATTTGATCGTTTCACCTGCCTGTGCCACGACTGCCGCATTGATTCCGGGCAATGCTTCGCATCGGGATACGCTGGATACCGTCCTGATGAGTCGGCTGATGCGTTTTGCTCAACTTTTTAACCTGACAGGACATCCGGCCATTAGTTTTCCAGCCGGATATACGGCTCAAGGTTTGCCAGTAGGAATTCAATTTGCTGCGCAATGGTGGGCGGAGGCGGATCTGCTGCGTGTCGCCAGAGTCGGTGATTGGCTCGTCGAGCGGCAGCGGCCTGAGAAATTTTGGAGTCAGTGAGGGATTGCGTTAATAAAAGAAGTTGATCGGATTCTCACAGACGAATGACTGGCGGTGATCTTTGTCGTAGGACACCGTCACGACAAACCCGTCCTCATATTTCTGGTAACAGTATTCAGGATCCCTGACTGGCCGAAATTGGCTTACATCAGACCACAAATTCCCCGCCTGTTCGCATTCACGGCGAGCTTTATCCTGATTCGCTCGCTTGTTCTCAATAAAAAGATAGGTTTTCGAATACAGAGGAAGAGGCTCAGGACTGAAAGAAGTTTTGGATTTTTCAGCTGAATCACATCGGCCGTCGGAAAAATTCTCATAAGCGGGTTGGAGGCCAATGGGCATCGACCCAACATAGGAACAGGTTCCGCCCTGAGTGGAGTATTGGTTCGTCTCACAAGCCCCCTCATAATGAACGCCCTGATAGGCCACCACGATTTTCTCCGTCCCATTATAGGAATAGGACACGTGCGAATTCTGCAGCATTACGGTGCAGTTGCCCGCGACGACCTGCTCATTCAGTTCAATCCCCCAGGGTTCTTTTTGTATCAAGGCAGCCGAACAGCCAACACTGATCTCACCATTCCTGGGTCGCTTATCATTCCAGCAGCGTCTTTCAGCAACGCCCCATCTGGCCACAAATCTTTTTCCGTCCAGAGGCACATCCACGGAGCATCGTGTGCTGGACAATTCTGAATAAGGATGCGTGTTCGTGCAAGCCTCTAGAAGCAGCACCGTCATGGACATTATAAAAAACGAAGCGTTCATGACCTTACCCGCGGAATTTTGGGACTTATCGGTAATTTCACGGTTTCACTTGACGGTGGTTTATCCCAACCGTTTAAACAGCAGAACAATTTCAAGTCGTCCTCCCAGGATAGCGGAAGCTTTCAAGTTTGAAGGTTAAAATGTCGATAAGGAGCAGAATTTCGAGGCATTATCGTGCTGAAATATATAATCATCGCAAGTTTCGGTATGACGGGCACGCTTTTCTTTCTATCCAAGCCCAGAAGCGTCGCGCAAAAAGCTGTGTCCTTGAATGTCCCGGAGTTGACAGCTGAGCCTTCGAAACCAGTGTCGACTGTGAAGAAGCCGACTCAGCCTGTCGCCCCAGCAGAGAGCCTGAAATATGCAGCCCTTCTTCCTATCGGTGCGCAGGCCGAGTCAGCCGACTCGCGGCGAAACCGACCGCGTGACGACTTTTATCAAAAGTACGTCCAGGCCACCGTTCGCTCCTGCTATGATGAACTCGTGAAGCGTCGGTGAAGGAGATCCGACAGTCGGATCTGGCAACTGCTTTTAATAAAATAACCAGGTCCGCAGACCTGATAACAAGATGATTCAGATGCGCTAACTCCATCCAGCGTCCAGGTGTCCAAAAGTTCTGGGACAGAAACGTGAGTGTCACCCATAACCCAATTCTGTTTATCCAGAGCGTGGTGCCGCGGATAGGGTTTGGATATTGAACGCTGCGATGTGTTCCGTGGACTCTTTAATGCAGCGAAAAATTGCGTTTACTCCGCAGAACACATCAAGTGCCTGAATGCCGCTCCGCCCTTTGCCTTGAAAATTCCCATCAAAGCGCGATCTGCAGCACGTTTGGGCGCTGTACCCCCTATCCCTTGCCGATCAATTCCCGAGTTTTTAACCAGCGATGACGTTTCACGTGATTGGGTGCTGCACGCTCTCAAGCCACCACTTTTTGATCCGCGGCTGCATCTCGGCAGTCCAATGATTCCAGTTGGACCTTGCCGGCGACCAGAATTTTGAAATGACATTTTTCGGGTTCATGCAGAATGGCCGGAGTTCGATACTTGCCCAGGACACTGGCTTCAAGGATCTCGGGGGCGCCAAAGGCCCCGGTGCCAGGCAGCTCCAGGTAGAGCTTGAGAACAGTGACGGTTACCCCCGTGAGAAAGGGCAGGATGGCTAGTAAGTAACCGTATTTTTTGTTTTTATTGAGAAATTCCATCACCAGACGCCCTGTGCTTGGGATTAATGCGGGCAGGACAGCTGCAAGACGAAGATATCGCACTGCATAAAATCATGCATAAACACGCTCTTAGTTTTTCCAAAAAAAAGCCGATTCTGGGGAACGGTATGGAGTTTAAACATCATCCATGAACCTTCTTCGTATCATTACCCTCTGGCTGCTGTGCTGCAGTTTTGCAGCGGCTGGTTCAGCCCGAGTGGATCACGATCCGTCCCCACTGACTTTGAGGGAAGAACCTCGGGGTGAGTCGCTGACGCATTTTTTGGGAATCCTGCGGGATATTCCCGCGGACTGGGATGCGGCCAGGGTCCATGATCAGTTTCTGAAGAAAACTTACGACATTGAAAAGGGCGAATCCGTAAACTTCGGCCTGGATTTTTCCATCAAGTGGGTCACGTTTCAACTGACCAACCCCTTTTCCTCCGATCGACTTGTTCTGATAGAAAACAACACGACGATAACCGATCGACTGGAGCTCTTTCAAAAAACGAGCGAGGGTTTCCGCCTTGTGGAAGCCCAGGGCGAAGCCATCCCCTTTTCCACCCGCTCCATCATGAGCCGGCAGCCGGCATTCCGCGTTGAGGTTCCGCCGGGAACGCATACCTATTTGATGCGTCTGGAGGCTCAGAATGTGATCCAGCTGGGATTGAAGGTCTGGGACGAACAGGCCTTTTATCGCAAAAATACTCTGGAATTGATGACGATCAGCCTTCTGCTCGGTTTTCACCTCGTGATCGCACTCTATAACTTTTTCCTGTTCGTCAGCGTCCGTGACCGGATGTACCTAATCTATGTCGCGTATGTGCTGAGCAACGTCATGTACCAGACGACGGCCATGGGCATCATGCAGTATGTGAATCACGCGTTCTTTGGTTGGGAAACTCTTGATAACCGGGTCATGATCCTATCCGTGGATGCTGTCATCCTCACAGCGCTCATCTTCTCGAATCTTTTCCTTTCGCTTAAGAACAACCTGCCGCAGATGACTCGCGCCATGATTCTGTGCGGTTTCGTCAGCTGCGTGAACATTATCATAAACCTCTTCATCTCATCCCAGACGGCTGCAGTCCTTTGTCTTTTCAACTCGGTGACCGCAGTGACTCTGCTCATCAGCTCCGGGGTCTATCTTTGCTGGAAACGCTATAAACCGGCCTATTTCTTCACACTGGCCTGGTTTTTCTACTTAACAGGAGCCTCCGCGAACATCTTCAGCCTGATCGGTCTCCTGCCGGCCTTTGAGGTCAGCAACTGGGTCCAGCTCTATGGTGGATCCTTTGAAATCGTCCTTCTCTCCCTGGCCGTCGGCAGTCGCATGTCCCATGTACAGACGCGCCTGACCCGGGTTTTGACGGAGCAGAAGCAGATTGAAAAGGTCGTGCGCTCCGCTCAATTCATGCGGCGTCGGGAAATGGAAAGCAGCCTGCCTGAATTTTTGAACTACGCGTATTACACAAGGCCTGCCGAACATATCGGCGGCGACTGGGTTGGTATGGTGAACTGCGCTTCCGAGAAAAAGATCTACATATACCTGGGTGATGTGATGGGCCACGGTCTCTCTCCCGCTCTGATGTCGGTTATCGCTTCGGGTGCCACGCGGGGAGCGATCCATAACAGTTTGCGTCAGGCCATGGATGAAAAGGAACGCATGCTTCACATCGTAAGATCCATCAACGACGCGCTCTTTGATCGGTGTCACGAAGCCGATTGCTTCATGAGCCTTGCTCTGATTTCGCTGAACTGGGAGACGGGTGCGCTCACCTATGCGAACGCGGGGCACACACCTCTTCTTAAAATTTCCGGTCAGCGCGTGCAGTCCTTTGTTCAGCCTGGCAGCCTGATTGGAATGTTCCGCGAACCCAGCTTCAGGGTGGAAAGCATCGCCATGCAGCCGGGTGAATCCATCTTCCTTTATACTGATGGCCTGACCGAAAACACTTCGCCTGGCGGCAAGCCTCTTCGCCTAAGGGCGATTCACAAAGCCCTGCAGACCCAGGGTTCCCTTGAGGACGGGTATGATTCTCTGATCCGCTTGATGAACAGCCACTGGAATGATCAGCCCGTCGAGGACGACACGACCTTCTTCATGCTGTGCCTCGCCGACATTCCCTCGCGGCGAGCCGGCTGAAATTGCGGTTAGATGCAGGTCCAAGTCCCTCAGCATCGAACCTGAGCCTCCGATATACCTTTACCTGCAAAGGAGCGGAGATATATGCTGCCATTAATAAATTATAAAAATGCGAATCGAATGGCCTTTGGTTTAACGCTGGGCGTACTCGCGGCCGTTCTCTTGACGAGTTTCTCCCATTATCAGCTTGAAAAGGCTGAATTCAGTCGCTTTTATTCCATTCAGCTGGCTCAGGAGCTGAAACAGGGTTCCCGAGATCTGACGATGAACGCCCGAACATACGTCGTGACAGGTGACCCGCGTTACGAAGAGAAATACTGGGAGATCGTGAACATACGCAGCGGAAAAGCTCAGCGCGCTGACGGGCGTACTATTGCACTGAAAAACCTGATGCAGGAAGCTGGCTTTACGGAATACGAACTAGGCCAGCTCACGGAGGCCGAAAGTCGTTCGAATGCTCTGATCAAAACAGAAGACACAGCCATGCATGCCGTCAAAGGTCTGTTCGCCGACGCCAACGGCTCCTTTACAATCAAGCGCGCACCGGACATGGAGCTGGCGCGTCGGCTGATGCACGATGAAGGGTATCATGAGCAGGTGAGGATCATCATGGAGCCCATCCAGATATTTGAATCGGCCTTGAACAAGAGGACCCTTGAGCGCGTGGAATCCTTGAAAACCCGCGCGGTATGTTTACAGATATTCGTCATTATTCTGGTGCTCGCCCTCTTCATCCTGTCTCTGGTCTCGAATCGTTCCCTTAAGGCCACGCTGTATGGAGCCAACGGGCAGCTCACATCCATTGCTCAAAAAGTTCATGATATGATGAAGAATCTGGAAGGCATGGCGAACGAGCTGTCACGCAATGCGAGTACGGAAGCCTCATCCCTGACGCAAACCGTGGCGGCTGTCACGCAAACCTCCACCACCATCAGCCGCAATAGCGTCAGCGCATCCAGGACCGCGGCGTCCACGGCCGAAGGTCGGGAATCCGCTCTGCGTGGAAAGAATTCCACTGAAAACCTTGGTTTTTTAATGAGCGAGATCAATCAATCGAATCAGGACATCATGGCCCAAGTCCGAGATGATCAGACGCGGCTTACAGAAATTGTGAGCCTGATCCGTGAAATTGCCAGCAAGACGCGGGTAATCAATGAAATTGCCTTTCAGACCAAGCTTCTTTCTTTCAACGCTGCGGTTGAGGCAGCCCGTGCCGGTGAGCAGGGCAAAGGCTTTGCGGTCGTCGCGGAAGAGGTTGGGAACCTGGCTCAGGTGAGTGGCAGCGCCGCGAAGGATATCAGCAGGATCCTGGATCAGAGCACGCAGACTGTGGAGCACATCGTCGCGAGCACTGCGGAAAAAGTGGATGCCCTGATCCGGCAAGGAGGCATTCATGTCGAGCACGGGGTCACAGCTTCCCGGGAATGCGCCGGCATCCTGGATGATATTGTTGCGAAGATCAGTTCGATTAACGTCATGGCTCAGGAAATTGCCAATGCCTCACAGGAACAGAATCTGGGCATGGCCGAGATCTCGAAAGCCATGGAGGCCATTGATCATACCGCGCAGGTGAACGCGTCCGCATCCAAACAGATTGCCGATATCACCTCGCAACTCAAAGCCGAGAGTGAAAGTATTCGAGAGCTGACGGAGACCATGAATCAACTGCTGGCAGCCTGATATATAATCAATATGATTAGGTTTTTCAGGTCAATTCGCAAAACGGCAGAGCCGGATTGGGTACTTTTCTCAGTTTTTTTCAAGAAAGCCCTGGCCGTACCGATATATAGCTCATCCTCTTGGCTGCTTTAGGGCAAGGAAGCTGTTATGACTGCGGTGTGGATGCGAATACTGGGACTGATCGTATGGAGCTTCATGGCCAAAGCCTATGCGAATCCCCTGGATCTTTCGCTGGAAACCTGGGACCTGAAAATTGCAGATGATCCTCTTTCTGTCCAGGAACTTATTGACCAGCATCGAACAACAATTGATCCTGAAGCCGCGCCTGCTATTTATCTGCGTGTCCTGAGCATGGATTGCCTCGTTCGCGCCCAGAGTGGGGCTCCTCTCCCGGCTGAAAATATCATCGATGCCGCCCTTCAGAATGCCAAAGCCATGAGTGCCTGGGATGAAGCCATACTTCTGACCTCGTGCAAGGCTCGCATCCGCATCAAGGCCGGTCAGCATCATGAGGGTGTTGTTTGGCTGGAAGAGGCTGTGGCGCGTGCCGAGAAGCATGAGAAGAGCAGCCTTCACATTCGCATTCTGGTTCTGCTTTCCAATTTTTATCTTTCCAATAATGAACAAGGCAAGGCCCTAGCCCTTCTGCAAAATGCCCAGTCCATACTGGAAAGCGACCGGAGTCTGGGGCAGATCGAAAGAGAACGCCTCAAGGTTGAAGTCACGATGGGGCTTGAGTCCACCGGCACCCACAACGTGGGCGTCGAAATTTACGAGAGCGCCCTTCAGTATTTTATCCAGGCAGGACTCCGCAGCTATCAGGTCATCATGCACTATAATCTTGCGGAAAGTTTCGTCTCCCTTCCGAAGTCGCGCGATTTGAACAAGGCCCGCTTTCATTACCAAGCGGCCGCGAATCTTGCGCTTTCGCTCCGGGATGAGATGACCTATGTCTATGCGCTGGCCGGCGTGGCCAAGGTCGAATATCAGCTGAAAAATTTCACAGCCGCTGAAAAACTTATGATGAAAGCCATTGATGCATTCAAGGATAAGGATTTCACATGGTGGGCGGAAAGCCTGGAGACTCTGGCTGCGATTAAAAAGGAGCAGGGTCGCCACGAGGAAGCCCTGGAGATCCTCAAAAAAGCCGAATCCATTCTGCCTGAGGCGCAGAAGGCTACGAAGCGCTCCATTCAAACGGAGATGGAGGATGTGCTGGTTAAACTCGGCCGTTTTCAGGATGCCTATGCCCTGCGCAAGGAGCTTTCTGAAGCGCAGATCGCAACACTGAAGAACAAGGCTGCCCAGGAATATTCCAAATTGAAGGTGGACCTGGGATTGTCTGTGGAAGAAGAGCGCGCCACGCTTTTGCAGAAGGAAAACGAGCGGCAGAAGAAAATATCCTACTATAAGACCATAGCCACGCTCTTTCTGGGGGCTTTGATCCTGGTTCTGATCGTTTTCATGATCTGGCTCAAGGTTCAGCGTGATCGCATTCGAAGCATGCAGAAACATATCCAGGAGAATGTGCTGCAGCGCTTCCTTCCCCCACAGATCATCGACAGCATACTGTCCGGGCAATCACCCCTCGATGAAGCGGCGCAGGAAGCCACGGTGACTATACTTTTTTGTGATCTCGTGGACTTCACCTCGTCCTCGGAGCGGCTGGGTGCGGATAAAATCGCCCGGGTCTTGAATCAGTTCTTTAAGGAGATGACGGAAGAGATTTTTGATGCCGGTGGCACCATCGACAAATTCATCGGTGATGCGATCATGGTCCTGTTCGGAGCACCGATTCATGCCGAGGCCCCGATTCAGGCTCAAAAGGCCTTTGAATGCGCGGAGCGGATACTTAAACGCATGAATACATTAAATGAGCAGTGGCGGCTGGAGGAAGGCGCGGAGTTTGCCATAAGGATCGGCGTGCATCAGGGTCAGGCAATCGTGGGATCCTTCGGCAGTCAGAAGCGAAGCGACTATACCGCGATCGGCCTTCATGTGAACATTGCTGCCCGCATTGAAACAGCGGCCATGCCGAACACGATTTACTTCAGCGAGTCCATCGCGCGACATCTTCCCGCGGATCGCTATACTGCCCTTGGTCCCTTCCGTCTCCGTGGGGTCAGCGAAGAACTGGACCTTTTCACCAATACCCCGGGGGCGTCTGACCGCAAATGTGCGGCCAGCTGAATCAATCATGCCAGCCCGGTTTCCAAAGCTCGGGATCACGGAGCGAGGCCCGGCTGACCCAAACCCGCACCTGCCGATCACAGACAGCCATCATCTCCAGTTCCCACGTGCCCGCTTCGGATTTACGGCGGGAGGCGATGCGATAGTGCTTCCAGCCTTCAAGCTGCTGCAGAGAAGTCCAGTTGGCATTGATCAGAAAGAGCTTCTTCGAAAAATGCCTGTGCGTCGTTTGCATGCCTGCTCCGCAAAAAGTTACGGCTTCAGGTTAGCTGAGTCTGAATGAAAAATTCATGAAATTTTGGGGAAGGTGAAGCCCCACGGCTGTGGGGCTCGGAAGCATGGGAGCCATCAGTTCTGAGCAGGAGCGGCCGTGTCTTCTGCAGCTGGGGCGGCGGCCGGTGTGGTCGCTTCCACGGCTTCAGGAGCCTGCGCTGCCTGAGCCACAGGATCATTGGCCTGGGCTGGCTTGCTTTCCGCAGTGAAAAGACTTGAAACCCAAAGACCATCGGTGGTTTTCAACCAGGTATTTTTCACTTCACCGGTCAAGGAAATGGCTTCACCGAATTTCGCAACGCGAGCCACTGCATGGCTTTTGCCAGGACCCTGGCGCACGTTTACCAGCGAGGCGGTGGGATACACAAGTTTTTCAGAACTTGTGACGACCGCGGCCGCGGGCTGGGACGCTTCTGCAGCAGGCGCAGGGACGGCAGCCGGAGCCACCTCGGCCTTGGCATCGAGTTTGGCTTCGACAGCGGCAGCGACATCATTGCTGTCCGCGGCTTTTTCCTTCACATCCGTTTCAGGTTTGGCTGCAACGGAGGCAGGAACTTCAGCCTCAGGGCTCACGTTTTCCGAAGCGTTTTCATCAGGAGTGGATGAACAGGCAAAAGACAGACTCAGGATCAAACTCAGCAGCATCGGGGACTTCATCAAAAGGACCTCCACTGTCAAACATATGGACACCTGAAGGGTGTCTGGGCACAGGAACCCGCTTGAGTTTCGGGGGCCTGCACCGTCTGGACTTCCCATCCAGCAAGATTCTGGCCACCCGACGTGAGGTCAACGCCTGAAAAACTGCAGCAGGGAACGAGCCCGATACGGCTGACCGATGCGAACGAAGTGCCAGCCGAAAAGCGTGGACCAGGCAAAGAAAGCCATCACCACGCTGGCGCCGATCAATAGATCAAGGCTCCGCTCGGAAGTTCGAACGGCAATCATCACCACTGCGGCCAGGGTCATCGCGAGAGCAAAGGCGGAAAGGGCCATGCGGCTTGCAAAGTGGTGCAGAACCTGAGGCAGGTTTTCGAGCTGGGGATTCAAAGCCCGCACCTGAAGATTCCCGGACTCGGCATCGTGCAGGATCTGATCAAGCTGCATCGGCAGCTGCTTGAGCATGCTCGAAAGACCCGTGACAGTGGAAAGGGAATCCTTCAGCATCGAACCGGGTGAAAAACGCTCGGCCATGAGGCGCTGGATATAAGGCTGCGCGATTTCCATGGCATTGATGTCGGGATAGAGATTGCGAATCAGGCCTTCAATCGTCAGACTGGCTTTGGTCAGAACAGAATATTCAGGTGCGAGTTTGATTTGAAAACGCTGGGCGGCACTCACGAATTCATCGGCAAGTTCCTGGGACTTGAAATCTTCGACGCGCGTGACGTTGATGTAGCGGTTCAGGATGCGATTGATCTCGGCCTTGAATTCATTGAGATTGATGCGCTTCAAGGGCGTTCCCATCCTCAAGAAGACGCGCGCGATCGTGCTGGCATCCCGCGAGACGGCGGCGATGATCAGAGTCACAAGATCGGCCCTTTGATCATCCCGCAGCTGTCCCACAAGGCCCAGATCAATCATGCACAGCGTTCCGTCATCGTTGATCAGAATATTACCGGCATGTGGATCGCCATGAAAAAATCCATCCAAAAGAACTTGCTTGCAAGCCGCATGAAGAATTTCCGTGACGGCATGCTTGGCTTCGGGTGATTGGGGGACCACGCGCCTGAGAGAGCGACCGGGAAAAAATTCCATGGTCAGGACCTGGCCGCTGGATAATTCGGGATAAGGTTTAGGCACCACCACACGGCGCCCTGGATCCAAAAGCTTGCGGGCGGTTTCCAGATTGCCGAGCTCTTCATGAAAATCAAGTTCACGCAGGAGTGCGATTTCAAACTCTGTGACAATTTCCGAAGGAGCGAGCAGACGCATTTCCTCGATGCTGACTTCAAGGGCCTTGGTAAGCATGAAAAGAAGGTCAAGGTCACCCCGCATGGTTTCCTCGATTCCCGGGCGCTGCACCTTGACGATCACGGCTTCACCGTCTTTGGTGACCGCGCGATGCGTCTGGGCAATGGAGGCTGTCGCCAGAGGTTCGCGACTGAATTCTGCATAGAGTTCGTCAAGCGATTGCCCCAGGCTCCGCTCGACAACGTTACGTATGGCCTCGAAGGGAACCGACGGCGTTTGATCCTGCAGACCTTCCAGCGCAGTAATATAACTGGCCGGCATGATGTCGGGGCGCATGGACATGATCTGTCCGAATTTGATGTAGGTGGGGCCGAGGTCCTCCAGAAGGCGGCGAAAGCGTGTGGCCGCCGGCTGATCACGCCAGCGTTCGCTGCTGCCCTCGACCTTCACCTGACTAAAAAAAATGCGGCCGATCGAGGAGCGGAGAAAGAGTTCTCCGAAACCATGACGAGCTATGATAAGAAAGATAGCCTGGAGGCGCTTGATATCACGAGCCGCGACTCCAAGCAGGGAATTGCTTGATTCAAAGGAATCTTTATCATGTGTTGGACCAGCCATGGCGCGCCCCCTAGGGTTTCTGTTCATGGCAATATAGCCCAAATTCACCCGAATTTTGCAGTTGTTTTTCCATCTGCATTTTAACCAGCAGGACGTGTACTATGCGTAAAGAAACAGGCATCAATCGGCAAATTGTTCTGGCAAGCCGCCCCAAAGGCAAACCTACATCCGAGAACTTCAAACTCCTCGAAACGCCCATCCCGGAACCCAAGGAATCCCAGGTTCTCCTGGAAACTCTGTATCTGTCGCTGGACCCCTATATGCGTGGGCGTATGAGTGATGCTCCTTCGTATGCCGCGCCCGTCGGCCTGGGCGAGGTCATGGTGGGCGCTACGGTATCCCGTGTGGTGACGTCCCGTCATCCGAAATTCAAAGCGGGTGACCTCGTTATGAGTTATGCGGGTTGGCAGGACTATGCCCTTTCCGATGGCCGTGATCTGACGCCGCTGGGTGATATGCCGCGCCCTTCCCTGGCATTGGGTGTTCTTGGGATGCCGGGATTTACAGCCTATATGGGGCTTATGGATATCGGCCAACCCAAGGCCGGGGAAACGCTGGTTGTGGCCGCGGCCTCGGGTGCTGTGGGTTCCGTGGTCGGGCAAATTGGAAAGATCATAGGCTGCCGCGTGGTGGGGATTGCCGGCGGGAAAGAAAAGTGCCGCTATGTGAAAGAGGAACTGGGTTTTGATGAGTGCCTGGATCATCACGGGGAAGGGCTGCCTGAACTTTTGCGCGAGGCCTGTCCCAAGGGCATTGATATCTATTTCGAGAATGTCGGCGGCAAGGTCTGGGACGCTGTCATGCCCCTTTTGAATACCAAGGCCAGGATTCCTGTCTGCGGCCTGATTGCTGACTACAATCGCACCTCGCTCCCCGAGGGGCCGGATCGTATGGGGCTTTTGATGGGAACCATCCTGCGCCTGCGTCTTCGCATGCAGGGCTTCATCATTAACATGGACTATGGTCATCGCTTCCCGGAATTCCGTCAGCCGATGGAACAATGGGTCCGTGAAGGACGCGTCAAATTCCGCGAGGATGTGGTCGAGGGCCTGGAAAAGGCCCCCGAGGCTTTTATGGGTATGCTGGAAGGCGCTAATTTTGGGAAATTGGTGGTGAAAGTTTAAGCTTTCCATCGACCGGAGCGGATCGCCTTTCTGAGGCTCCTGGGACTGAGAAATTCCGCAGCACCCAGGCGCTGATGGAATCCATAAGGCGGCTTCTCTGGTCGAGGAAGGTATAAAGATGGTCCGCTTCGGTGTGATGCTCCAGGGTGAGGATGTCGGAAGCATCCACACCCTTCAGCATGTCGCGGAACTGATTCTCGTAGTTATAAAGATGATCATAGCCGCTTGTGAAGATCACGAGGCAGGGCATTTTACGAGCCACAAAGCCTCGAAAATCCGTACGGATGCGATCCAACGTTGGGAAGGGAACCCAGAACTGATCCTTGGCATCCTGCACGTCGATGCCGCCCCCTTGGGAAAAGATTTTTTTGAAGAGACGCTCCCAGTAGGCGCGACTTTTCAAACGCTTCAGGATGTAGTTCTTATAGTAGGCCCCTACACGATACGCATAGGTATCCACCATGGAAAGGCCCACCACGCGCGCATCAGTCTGCGCCACGTAATGAGCATCAATGGCCCCTGAGCAGTTGCCATGCAGAATGAATTCCTCGAAGCCCCATTCCTGCTGCAAATAATTCATGGCTTCCCGCACATCAAGCACCGTCGAAGCCAGTTCGCCTTTGCGTGGAAGGCTGTCGCCGCGTCCGGTCAGATCAAAACGGAAAACGGGCAGACCGAGACGGGTCAGCGTATGACTCAGTTCCACAGCCACGCGGTTGGGCCCCATTTTATGGGAAATGCCTGTATTCCAGGTTAAAACCGCTGTTTTGCAGGAGCCATCATGGTGATCGCTCGTTGCCAGAATTCCTGTCATTTCCTGATGACGTCCAAAGCGAACCGCTTTTTGCTTCATAAGGCACCTCGCACAGAATCCACCACTACGCGCAGCAGCTGGTTGGGAAAGTCCTGAAATTGCAAAGATCGAGCGCAGCCCCACCTCAGGTTGTCACTGATGCGGACTGTATGGGTTTCCTCAAGCTCCTGACTCAGGTGCTTGAAAAGAGGCGATGCATCCGGGGCGCCCTGGCTTGTGATGATGGTCACAGCCTTGGCCTTGATCGGTGAAGGCAATGTCCTGAGAGTCTGATGCTGCCAGGATAGAAACGCATGATGCGGAAAACCCAGAAGCTGACCCTGAACTGCGGTCCTGGGATAATTCGGAGCCACGCGCAGATGCTCGTCGAGCATCGCCTCCTGCATGCTCTGGGCTTCCTTAAGATAGGCGGCGCCATCCAGTACGGGATCAATCAGGATAAGCTTCCGAACCCGTTCCTCGGCGACAGCCTGCAGCGCAAGGGGGCAGGCGAGGCGCGTGGCCACTACCGAAACGCGGCGGATCAGGCCGCTGGCCTTCAGATAGCGAATGGCGTCCTGAATATTGGTTCGGCAGCGATGAAGATCATAATCACGACTGTGCCCGGAGGAATCGCCCGTCGCAAAGTAATCAAAGCGCAGCGTATGATAGCCGGCTGTTTGAAGCCTTTGCGCCATCTGCCTTTGGGCCCAGTGGAATTTTTTCACCTCATGAGGGGCCGGCGCACAGAAGATCACCGCCTCCCGCAGATTGGAGGCGGAGGCAGGAACCCCGAGAAGGCCATAGATGTCCTCGCCTTCGGATTCAAAAAAGAAAGGCTGTTCGGGATGAACCGCAACGCTCATAGTCACTGGAGGCTGCTCCTTCTCTCAAGCGGCTGCTGCATGGCGGACGGCTGTTCACCAGGCGCATGATCCAGTCGATAGACCAGCTGCTCGAAGGTTGAAGTCAGAAGATCGGCCAGAGAAATCGACTTGCCTGTGGCATCACTGATTTCCTTGGCCAGGATAATGGCCAGGAGCGAATATCCACCCAAATCAAAGAATGTGCTGTCGTTCGAGAAATCACTGACCTTAAGACGATTTTTCCAAAGCTCGCGCAGAAAATCCTCGGTCGATCCGCTCTTGTTCCTGGGGCGCTCCTGCTCGGCATTCGCGGCACAGGAGGCCTTTAGAATCTTGCGATCAATTTTGCCATTATGCGTCAGCGGAATGGCATCTATGACCTTGACCATATTCGGCAGGAAATAGTCGGGAAGACTCTTCCGCATGAAATCCTTGAGCTCATGCTCGCTGAACGGCAACGCCGGACGCGCGTTCACGAAGAGCACTATCCTCTGGTCACCGGGTGAAAATTCATGAACCACGGCCGCCGAGAGTTTTACGGCTTCATGGGTATTCGCAACCGCTTCGATTTCGCCCAGCTCTATGCGATAGCCGCGGATCTTCACCTGATCATCGGCCCTGGAGATATATTCAATCGCTCCATCGTCGACGAAACGCGCCCGATCACCCGTATTGTAGATGCGTTCGCCACGCACGAAGGGGCTAGGCAGAAAGCGTTCCGACGTCAGATCCGGGCGATTCATATAGCCGAGCGCCAGGGATTGTCCGCCGATATAAAGATCACCGATTTCACCAGCCGGCAGAGGATGAAGCTTTTCATCCAGGATATGGATCGAATAGTTTTCCAAAGGGCGGCCGATAATCTTGTGATCCTCGGGGCTCGTGAGCTGGTGATAGGTCGCCCAAACGGTCGCCTCTGTGGGACCGTAAACATTATAAATGGCCTTCAGCCGGGGAATTAATTTCTCCGCGAGGTCCCGAGGAAAGGCTTCGCCGCCGCAAAGTCCGGTAAGATTCCCGGAGCCTTTCCAGCCGCTTTCCGTCAGAATTCGCCAGCCTGAGGGTGTGGCCTGGAAGAAGGTGACACCATAGTCGTCGATGGTTTGGGCCAGTTTTTTCCCATCCAGAGCGCTTTCGGAATCCATAAGGATGAGCGTCGCACCCGAGGCGAGAGTCAGAAAGATCTCAAGGACGGAGATATCAAAGCAGATGGTCGTCAAAGCCATCAGAACATCGTGGGACTGGAAATCAATCGCCTTCCGCATGCTATGCAGGAAGTTGACCGCAGAACTATGAGGGATCTGAACGCCCTTGGGTTTGCCCGTGGATCCCGAGGTATAGATCACGTAGGCCAGGCTCTGAGGAGGCAACTCAAGGTCCAGAGCCGCATCACTGCAAGCCACGATTGCCGCGGCTTCCTCATCCATCGCGATCATGCGAACACCAGCAGGCATGCTCAGGGTGTCGGCATATTCCTCTTCAGTCAGGATAAGATTCAATCCGGAATTTTCCGCCATATAGCTGAGTCGATCGTTGGGATAGGCGGGATCCATCGGCAGATAGGCGGCTCCTGATTTCAGGATGCCCAGCATGCCAACGATCAGTTCCATGGAACGATCCATCGATATTCCGACGATGTCCCCTGGCCGTACACCATTTTTTTGCAGATAACGGGCCACGCGATTTGAGCGACGGTCAAGTTCAGCGCGTGTCATGGTTTTGTTGCGATAGCGAAGAGCGATCCTCTCGGGATGCTCCTGACAGCTCTCGGTTACGAGCTGGTGGATCGAACCTTTGATCTCAGGCGTTTCCACCGGAGCCGAAGCAGCCTGAGCCAGCTGGATGGCATCCAGGATATGCTGCAGGGCGGGGGCTTTCAGTATGTCCTTCAGCTCGATTTCGATGCCGTAGGTCTTTTGGATTTTTTCAATAAGACGTATGGCGAGCAGGGAATGGCCGCCCTGATAAGGGAAGCTCTTTTTCATATCCACATGCTCAAGACCCAGAATATCCTGGATGATACTTTTGAATGCAGCGACGGCTTCATCCGCTTCAGGCTCTGCAGCTATGGAGACGGGTTTCTGCAGATCCTCAAGCGTCGCCTGAGGATGTTCTGCCAACGCTTTCATCACTGTTCCAAACGTCTGCATGAAGCCCGTAATCGTTTCCGCATCGAAGAGATTCTGACTGTATTCAGCGACGATGCGAAGCTCTTCAGGATGCTCTTCGACCCAGATGTTAAGGTCCGTGGCTGGGGCAGCGCGCGATACGTCCCCCATGAATTTCATAAGTACGGAACCCATGTCATAGGTTTCTTTTTTAACCTTTTCGAACGAGAAAAAGGTTTGGAAAAGGGGATTGATGGCCGGATCCCGACGAAGTTCGAGTTTGCGCATGACCTCGTCGAGTGGGGCATCCTGATGATCAAAAGCGGCAAGGGTCATGTCCTTGATCTGACGCAAAAAGTCGAGGAAAGCGGTCCGCTCCTGCACTCCACTGCGGAGCGCCAGGGTATTGGCAAAGAAGCCGATCATATCCTGCGTCTCGGGGTGCGTGCGACTGGCGATCGTCGTGCCGACCACGACATCACGCTGACCTGAGAGCAGCATGAGCAGGTATTTATAGCCTGCAAGGACCAGCATAAAGGGAGTGGCTCCCATTTTTGCGGCCTGTTCCCAGAGGGGACGCAAGGGCTCTTTTGGAATTGTAAGAGTCACGAAGCGGTCCACTTCCGGCTGCATCTTCGGCCGCGGACGATCGGTAGGCAACTTCAGGACGGGAAGCGCGGACGTCCCGAGATGTTTTTGCCAGAAGGCAATCTGCTGATCCATGGCCCCGCTGGCGATCCAGTCCTGCTGCCAGGCAACGAAATCTGCATACTGAACGCGTGGTTTGGTGCGGTCAACGGCAAGGCCGAGGCAGAGATTTTTATAGACCTGGCCGACTTCGGACAAAAAGCGCTGAATCGAAATCAAGTCAAATACGATGTGATGGACGTGGAGCAGGAACACATGCTCCTGCTCATGGATCTTGAAGAGGTGGAAGCGGATCAGCGAGCCCTGGTCGAGACGGAAAGGAATCCGGCCGAGCTGATGAAGACGGCTATGAAGCTCGGTTGCGGCTTCTTTTCCCGGCAAATGGGAAAGGTCGATGATATCGAGTTCGGCCGGCGACGTTTCGCTGACCTTTTGATAAATGCGGTCCTGTTCCAGATGATAGCTGGAGCGCAGAACATCATGTCGGCTGACGACACTTTTCAGACTCTCAGCCAGGATCCCTGCATCCAAAGCACCCTGGATCGAAAAATAGATCGGAATATTATAAGTCGTCGCTTCAGGATTCACCTGGGCATGCATCCACATGCGCCTTTGGCTGAAGGAAGCCAAAGATTTGGTGGACGACGCGACCTGGATCATGGATGAGGAGTTCGAAGGTGCGGCTGTTGCTGCCTGCTTTTCCAGCCAGGCGCTGAGGCGGTTCAGAGTCTGTTCCTGCTTGATCAAAAGGCCGTTGGGAAGATCAACGCGGAACTCGCGCTTCAGGCTTGCCGATACCTGGGTGAGCGTCAGCGAGTCAAAGCCAAGCTCCAAAAAGCCAAGGTCATCATGGGAAGGAGCCATGGACATTCCAGATGCTTCGATGAAGATCGCCCGAATTTTTTCTTTAAGATTTTCTGAGGGCAAGGTGATGAGGTTGTTTGCGATGGAAACCGGCTTGGGCTCCTCGTTGTTTTCCTCAAGCGTGGTCGTGACTGCTGGCCTGCCCTCGGCGGGGATGGTTTCAAGCCAGTGGCTCACTTTTTCAAAGGAATAGGTTGGGAGAGGAATCCGCTGCCGCGTTTCCCCTGCGAAAAACTGTTCCCAGTCGAGCGAAGCGCCTTCGCTCCAGAGCTGACCTATGGCGTGAAGGAAGCTTCGATACGGATCATCGCCGGTCAGAGTCGGTATGGCTTTGAAACGAGCCGGATCTGACGAGGCCTTGCGAGCCAAAACCGTGGCCGTATCACGCGGACCCAGCTCCAGAAGAAGATAGGGCTGTGCGGCCCACAGCGTTCGGATGCTATCGAAAAAGCGAACCGCCTGACGCATATGCTGAGCCCAATAGCGTGGGCTCTGCGCCTGCTCGGCCGTAATCCAGGTCGCGGTCAGAGTGGAGACGTAAGGTATGCGAGGAGCCCGGAATGTAATGCCATTCAGAAGCTTCATAAAGTCGTCGCTGATCGCATCCACCGTCGGTGAATGAAAGGCATGCGAAGTCTTCAGCGCCCGGCAGCCGATACCCTTCATTTCGAGTTCAGCTTTCAAAGCGGACAGCTTTTCGGACGATCCTGCCAGCACGCATTGTTTGGGGCCGTTGATGGCGGCTATATCAATCGTGGCATCCAGAAGAAGACGGGCTTCGGACTCACTCAGATTCACCGACAGCATGGACCCTGGGGCCATGGACTGCATAAGCTTGCCGCGCTGTGCCACGAGGAAGAGAGCATCTTTCAGATCAAGGACGCCGCTCAGCGTCGCGCAGGTAAACTCGCCGAGACTATGACCCACAAGGGCATTGGGTTTCAGGCCCAGCTGAAGGAAATACTGGGCCAATGCATACTGGATGGCAAAGAGAGCCGGCTGCGCATAGCAGGTTTGGGCCAGCTGCTGTTCAGCCGTTTCTTCCGAGCCTCGCTGCGGATAGACCAGATTCCGAATATCAAGCCCAAGAATAGGCAGCAGTATATCCGCGCAGCTATCAAAAGCCTTGCGGAAGACGGCCTCATTTTCATAGAGGGCCTTGCCCATATTCAAAGACTGCGTCCCTTGACCAGGAAACATGAAGGCCAAGGGTCGACCCTTCTGCGGGGCGACGGCTGCAGACAGTTCATTGCGATTCAGCTTTTCCCGCGCTTCCTCGACCGTCGAAGCCACCACGAAGCGTCTTTGAGCAAAGGATTTGCGTCCGGCCGCCAAAGTATATTCGATAGCCGACAGACTTTCCTGCGGATGAGCGCGCAGATGCGCGGCCAAGGTCTGGGTGTTCCGTTCCAAAGCCCCTTGGGTTTCACCCGAGAGAAGAAGGATATGAGCGGGCTTGCTGCTGTTCTGAACTTTGGCCGCCGGCGCTTCCTCGATGATGACGTGAGCGTTGGTGCCGCCGAAGCCGAAGGCGCTTATGCCCGCCCGCAGGGGTTGCGTTCCAGATTTGAGACGCACGGCGCTTGTAGGAATATAAAAGGGCGACTGATCAAGGTCGATCGAGGGATTGGGGCTTTTGAAATTGATATTGGGCGGCAGAGTTTTGTGCTTAAGAGCCAGTAGAGCTTTGATCAGGCCCGTAACACCCGCCGCTGCATCCGTATGCCCGATATTGCCTTTGAAGGCACCCAAGGCGCAAAAACCCTTCTTTTGCGTGAAGGGGGCAAAGGCGGCTTTAAGACCTTCAAATTCCACCGGGTCACCCAGAAGGGTGCCTGTCGCGTGGGCTTCAATAAAGGAGAGTGTTTCCGCCGAGACATTGGCATCCTTGAGGGCCTTGGTGATGACCTTGGTCTGACCATCCGCGCTGGGGGCAAAGAAACTCATTTTCTCCAGGCCATCATTATTGATGGCACTGCCGATGATAACGCCATAGATATGATCGCGATCACGCATGGCATCATCGAGTCTTTTCAGAACCACGATGCCCGCACCATCACTGAACATCACGCCTGTGGCATCGGAGCTGAAGGGACGAATATGTCCATCGCTCGCAAACGGCAGACCCGGCCCATGCATGAAGCCCGCCTTTTGCGGAACATAGATGGACGATGCGCCGGCCAGAGCGATGTCGCAGGTTTGGTTGCGAAGTCCAAGGACGGCTTGATCAACGGCGACCAGAGAGGTCGAGCAGGCCGTGTTCAGACTTATGCTGGGGCCACGCAGATTTAATTTATAGGAAACACGGGTCGCCACATAATCTTTCATGTTGCCGACATTGGCGGCCAGACTGCCCACCTTTTGGATCAGATCTTTTTTATCCAGAACGTTATGGATGTGGTAATAATTGTCGCCGATTCCACCATAGACCCCGATTTCGCCCGGAAAGCGGTCGGGGTCGTAACCGGCATCCTGCAGAGCCTCATAGGCTACTTCCAGGAATACACGCTGCTGCGGGTCGATGAGCTTGGCTTCGCGCGGATTGATGCGAAAGAACTCAGCATCAAATTTATCGGCATCCTCCAGCACACCCCGGGAACGGCCATAATTCGGATGAGTCCGTTCCTCGACGGGAACAGCGGGATCAATTTCATGTGGTGCAAAGGTTGTGATGGATTCGACGCCAGCATTCAGATTCTGCCAGAATTCGGCTACGTTGCGTGCGCCTGGAAAACGTCCTGCCATGCCGATGACGGCGATTTTGGTTCTGCCGATGGAGGGGTCAGGCGTGGCCGGCGAAGGCTCTTCGCGACGCTCTTTTTTCAAAAGCTCGATTTGTTCCCGCATGATTTCCATCTGCTGGGAAAACAGTTCTGCGAGTTTGATTTCTGAATGGCTTTTGACATCTGACATCGTGCTTCCCCAAATAAGCAAGACCCGTTCATCGCATGGGCTGAATAGCTGCATAGAGAGCGTGCCAATATTTATAAGCACGCGTCTCTTTTAGCAAGGAGTCTTATGGGGGGAATGGGCTCAGATTTCGATATTCAGAATTCTTTACCATCAAAGGATTAGAGGCGATGCTTCACGGCATACGCATTGAAACCCCAGTTCATAGTGAAATCAAAACGGCTCGCGTTCTTATAGTTCTCCTGAACCATCTGTTTGATCTGAGGCGAAAGTTCCTTGCCGTAATCACTATGGAAAATGGGAACGAGATACCAGAAAGGAATCTCGAAGTTCGGCGGCGTGCTCTGGACTTTGGGGAATTCGGCTGGAGCCGCAGCGTTGGTGTTGGTCACGGCTGAATATTGAATCGCCGTTACGAGCTTTTGCGCGGCCGCAGGACCAAGGCGCGGCAGACCCCGCTGCTTGCCCAGCTCCAGAGCCTGAAGGGCGGCAGCCAGGAAGAACTGGGGATGGTATTTGTCGCGAGGGCTATCCTCGGGCACGATTCCGCGCGCGTCGATCGCATTCAGGATCAAAGTCTCAAGAGCATTCCTATGGGCCCGCAGGGTTTCCTGATCACCCTTGAGAACGGCAATACGCATCAAGACTTCAAGCTGCGAGGCTTTCCGGTTGGAAAGACCAGCCGGATAAACGCCTAACTCAAAGTATTGACTGGCGAGACGCGAGGCCCAGGCCGAAAACAGGTTGCGATCCTGACTCGTCCAGTTCGCCTGGTTGCCAAGGGCGGCACTCGTGTCGGTCAGGATTTGAGCGGCTCTGACCATGTTGCCCACGAACCAGATCAGTTCCAGGGACAGATTCCCATAGTTGGCTTCGTCGAGGCGATTGCCGAAATTTTCGCCGAAATTGACGAAGCGAAGCAGGCGATTGCGTAGATCACGAGCAGCGTTCAGCTGCTGCGATCCTGTGAGTTCCCTAAGAAGGAAGGCCTGGGCGATCGCGTCCTGGCCCCACTTCATCAGTGTCGTATGAGCCCGGAGCGCCCGCTCCTTGTCGGTATCCGGTTTGGGAAAGCCGCTGCTTACGAGCGCGGAAATTTCCGAAGGATTGGGAATGGGTCCGACCGCATAGGATTTCAGAGCCGTGCGTTCCATTTGAAAATAAGCATCGGATCCCGTGGCTGCGGCCGTGGCCGTGGCCCGTGCGGCCACCTTACAGGAACGCTGATTTTCCCAGCCCCATCCATCGCCATCGGGATCTGAGGCCGCCGATCGGCAAGGCGTCGGAACCCGGCAGCTTTTTTCATTTTCCCAGCCCCATCCATCGCCATCGGGATCAATGGCTTTGTCTGTACAGAATGGATAGGAATTTGCGCTATCAAGATCTGATGCCTGGTTGCGTTTGCAAGCGAATAAGGAAAGCATGATGCAGGGTGCGAGAAGTCCACGTGACCATTTCATCATTTCTGTGCCCTCAGTGCCGTTCAGTGGGGAGCATGCGCTCTGCTGTGGCGCGCGTTGCAAAGCCTGGGCCCGGGATAAGAATTCGGAAAGAATGGGCATGGCGTTTGGAATTTCAGGGACTTCGCCTAGGCCACACCATGCCCGCAAAGCGCGAAGGTTCTGGACGCTGTCTCAATACCTTTCAGTTTCCCATCCATTCCTTGCTTTCAATCAGTAAGATTTGGAAACGCTTGAGACTTTCCCTTTTCAAGGATTTCCGAGCTTTGCCGCCCCTGAATCCTCCCATTTGGACTAAGCCCACGCCCGGCATGGATTTCGCAAAATCGAGGTTCAAGCGATAGACCTGCGAAGAAACCATGCCCTGATAAGTGGAGGTAGGCTTTGATGAAGCGTATCATGACATTCGGTCTGGTCCTGGCATCCGTGATGATCAACTGTGGGCGCGCGCGCGAGCCCGAATCGTCTTTGATGATCAGCAAAGGCACACTGGTGACGGCATCGGAACCTGCTTCGAAAAGCACAGTCATGATTCAAAGCGCCTTTGGCAAATGTACGGGCGTGATCATTGATCCTCAGTTTGTTTTAACAGCCGCACACTGCAAAGCCGGTGTGGGTCTCTCGACGATTTATCTTTATCAAGGGTCCGTAAGGGTGAGTCCTGGTATTGGGGTCACAGGCGTGGCCTTGCCCAACGGTGTGAGTGCGGCCAAGGATGATTATATGGATGATGCGAATGTCTTTGCCGATCTGGCCCTTTTGAAGCTTGAAAAGCCGATTCCTGCGTCCTATCAGGCTGTCGGTATTTTCGGGGAAACGGTCGCTGCCGGTTTCCCAGCTTTGGCTGTGGGAGCTGGGCGGCATAACAATGATGCGGCTCAGGCCCAGGCCCTTCAGGAAAGAACAGTTTCGATAGCCAGTCATAAGCCGCAGGATGGTTATGTGCTCGTACAAGGCGAGGTGACCAACCCAGGTGATTCGGGTGGTCCTCTTTACGTAAGCAATGCTGAAAGCGGACGTTTGCAGCTCATGGGCATCGTTCATGGACGCGAAGGTCATCCCGTGTACTGGTCGGTCACGCGATATACAAACGTGTCCACTCACGCGGGCTGGATTGCAGAGGCCATGCAGAATCTGAAGAGCGCGCCCTAAGATTTTTACTTTTGAATCGGCTCGACGTCGATGATCTCGCCACGATTCGCATCCTGAATCAAGCTGCCAGGCTGGCTGTAAAATCCAGCCTGCTGCACCACGAAGGTTCCGCTTTGCACCTGCCGACCCAGCCACGTTTTAAGGGCTTTGACGACCAGCGAACGGGTCCAGGGAATCAAAAGGAAAATACCGACGACATCGGTGATATAGCCCGGAATAATCAAAAGAGTGGCGCCGCCGAGCATCAGAAGGCCTTGCAAAGCTGTCTGACTCGGCGGAATTCCCTGACGCAGCTGCTCCTGAGCCTGGGTTAGCAGGCGAAAGCCCTGGTTTTTGGCCAGGGAAACGCCTGCAATGGCGGCAAGAAAGATCATGCCCAGCGTGAAAAACCAAGCGTTTTGGCTTCCCCAATATTGGCTCACGGATTGGTGAACCTTGATTAGAACGAAGAGTTCAAGAAAAGGCATAATCATAAAGAGCAGAAGAAGGCGGCCTAACATGGATAGCTCCTTGCGTGGTCCCAAAGGGGCCGTGAGACCCCAGGGACCCTATCCTATCACCGTGTGGCGGCCAAGGCTCGTGCTTAAATCAGGAAGGCTCCTGCAGCCAAAAGGGTGAACGGCAGAGCGGCGAGGAAGAGGTTCATGGGACTTATCCCATCCTCACCAAAGGAATCGCGCAGAAGACCAAAACCGGCTGGATTCGGAGCATTGGCAATCACCGTCAACCCGCCACCAGCGACAGCCCCGGCAACGAGCGCGTAGCGTGCGCTTGTAGAAAGATCGGGCACCAGTGTTCCAAGATAGGTCAAGGCAGCGTTATCGGTCACGGCAGTCAGACTCAAGGCGCCCCAGAAAAGAGGGACATCGCCCAAAGTTGAAAGGATGGGCTGAAGCCACCAGTCCTGAAGTTTGCCGAGCGTCACAAGACCTCCCAGGAAAAAACCGACCAGAAGACTTTCCTTGATCCGCAGCTCGTCCTGATATTCTTTGGCTACCGAGCACCAACCGAGGAAGAGCAAAAACAAAGGCACGAAAAAAGCCATATAGTGGGCGTTGACGATGGTGAGCGCCAGAAATCCAAGATGAATCAGGATCACCCAGTTGTTCATGTCCTCGCCTGGCTTTGTGATCGTCTCATTGGAAATATTGTTCAACTCCTGCCGAAAGTAAAAAGCGGTTGCCAGAGTTCCGATCACAATGGCAAGCGCTGCGCGCCATCCGAATTGAGTGAGCATAAACATATTATCCCACTGCCATGGCCCTGCGACCATCAGAACGGGAGGAGCTGCGAAATTGGTGAGCGTGCCGCCGATGGAAATATTCACGAAAAGAAGACCAAGGGTCGCATACTTGAAACGCAAGGAGTCTGACTTTTGAAAGAATTGATCGCGCAGAAGTATGGCAGTCACTGTCATGGCCGCAGGCTCGGTGATGAGCGACCCCAAAAGAGGGCCGAGAATCAGGCTGGAAATATACAGCGCAGGGGACCGGGAAAGAGGCAGGGTACGGGCAACAAGAGCTATCGACCTTTCCGCGAAGTTCAATATGGGGCGTGTGGCCGCCATACACATAATGACGAAGACAAACACGGGCTCGGTATAATTGATGCCCTGCAGGTACTTCGCTGCGTCCGTGATTCCGAACTGGATCGACCAGATCGTCACGAGCACGGCCGCCCACAGCCCAAAGACGACTTCAATCTCACCCAAAAAATGCAGGAGATTTTCCTGAATCGACCCCTCGGGATAACGATGGGCCAGATTCAGAATTTTCTTGGCGCAGAATGTATGGATGACAGCACAGGCAAAGAGCACTGTGGCCACGTATTTCATTTCCAGCATAGCGTCCCTCACAGCGGCTTCATTGTGCCTGGGCAGCATGAATTATGCCAGGTAAACTGTCACGACGATGCCGCTCGGCGCTCCTTAAGGTTTGATAAGATTGTCAATTTTTGACAGAAGGGATCAGTTTTTGATGGCCTGGGTTTGCCGTGTCATATCATCTGTCTGGACGAAGGGCAAAGCCGGCATTTAACTTAAGAAGCCTGAGCTTGCGCCCCAAAACAGTCGGAAGGTGTGGATCATGAAGTTCCTGAAGCGCTGGATAAAGACCTTTCTGACCAATAGCACGATGTCATGGCCGGTGTTTCTCCTCAGTCTTTTACTTCTGATTATGGGTGGCGGTTCCGCGTGGTATGTTAATTATCTCTACCAGGATCTGGCCCGCGTGGTCGATCTGAATGTAGCGAGCGTTCGGGCAGCGGAAGAGCTGGAAATCGGCCTGCGGGAAATCCGATCGCAGCTGAATGAATATATCTACGGTACGGCCGATATCGAGACTTTGGAAGTTCGCAAACTCATTGAAAGCACCGATTTCTGGTTGGCGGAAGTCGAACGACTGGCGACCACGCCTCATGAGCAGGAAATCATCGTGCGGTTGAACGCTGGCTATCAGCATTTCTCCGACAACATGAATCGGCTTCTGGATGCCGCCGAGGATAGGGACTATCGAAGCCAATTCCGGCCCTTGATCAATGAAATCCTGACCAAGGAAATCATCGTTCCTGCGCATGAGTATCTTGAATTCAATGAAACCACCATGCTGGCCGTATCGCAGGAGCATAAGGTTTTTTCCGCGAGGATTGCCAATGGCCTTGTTCTGATCAGCATCTGTGGATCCATCGGTGGTTTCGGAGCCGGTGTCCTGGTCGCGCGGCGCATGGCGCGATCATTGGTGGAACTCAACCTGCCATTGACGCTCGCCGCCGGAAAGCTGAGTGAGATAGTCGGGCCCATTCGCATTGCGACGAACGTGAACATGGCGGAATTGAAAAACCTTCTGGACGTCATTGCGGTTGAAGTCGAACGTGTGGTGATGCGCTTGCATAAGGCCCAGGAGGATATGCTCCGATCGGAAAAAATGGCCGCCATCGGGCAGCTGGCAGCAGGCACGGCGCATGAGCTGCGCAATCCTCTGATGTCCATCAAGCTGCTTGTGCAATCGGCGATACTGCGTGATGATCCTTTGAAGAAGGATGACCTTGCGATGATGGAACAGGAATTGAGTCGCGTCGAGCGAACGGTCCAGAATCTGCTGGAGTTTGCCCGCCTACCGCAGATGAGCGTCGAGCCAATCAACCTCGCGGAACTGATTGGCCAATGCCTGCGGCTTGTACAAGGCCGCGCACAAATTCAAGGCGTTTCCATCGAAACGCGGTTGGAGAGTAAGCAGCTTCCGGTCCTGGCCGATCCGAGCCAGCTGACTCAAGTGATTTTGAATATCCTCATGAACTCGCTGGATGCCTGTCATGAAGGCGACGTGATCACGATTGCGCTGAAAGCCGAGGGGAATGGGCCTTCACCGGAGCATTCCTGTGTGAGGATCACCGTGGAAGACACCGGGAAAGGCATAGCCCCGGAGCTTTTGCCTAAAGTTTTTGATCCCTTCATCTCCGATAAGTCGTCGGGGACAGGTTTGGGCCTCTCCATCTGCAAGCAGATCGTCGAGGCCCATAAGGGAGAAATATTCGCCAGCAATCGTCCGCCGCATGGGTCGATGGTTGGCTTTACCCTGCCGCTTGGCATTTAAGGGAGTCCGACCATGGCGCCAGTCAAAACCCTATTGGTCATTGATGATGATCGAGTCCTTCGCTACTCCATACAAAAAAGCCTGAAAAGCCCCGAGCTGGATGTGCTGCAGGCATCGACGGCCCAGGAGGCTCTACTTCTGATCTATCAGTCGGTCCCGGACGTGATTCTTCTGGATTTACGGTTGAATGAAACCTCGGGCCTTGATGTCCTGAAGGAAATCAAAAAGATTCATCCCAATCTTCCTGTCATTATGTTTACGGCTTTTTCGACCACCAAAACAGCCATCGAGGCCACCAAATACGGAGCTTTTGAGTATCTGCTGAAGCCCGTGAATTTGAACAAGCTGCAGTTGACCATCGAAAAGGCTCTGCTCTCCGTTCAAAGGGACGAAGGCGAATGGATCGCGGCGAACACGCCGGAGATGCTGCAGGACAGCGAGGTCTGCATGATCGGCAATTCCGAGGCGATGCAGGAGGTTTATAAGAAAATCGGGCGCTTTGCTCCCACACAGAGCAATATTCTGATTCTGGGTGAAAGTGGCACCGGCAAAGAACTGGTGGCCAAGGCCCTGCATTTTCACAGCGCGAGACGCAAGGCTCCGTTTATCGTAATCAATTGCGCTGCGCTTTCAGAAAATCTCTTGGAAAGCGAACTCTTCGGGCATGAAAAAGGGGCTTTTACCGGCGCGGATCGACGTCGGGCCGGAAAATTCGAATATGCCAACGGCGGTACCATTTTTCTTGATGAAATCGCTGATATGCATCCCACCACGCAGGCCAAGGTGCTCAGGCTTTTGCAGGATCAACGATTCGAAAGGCTGGGCGGCAACGAAACGATAGAAACGGATGTGCGCGTCATCGCCGCCACCAACCGCAACATGAAGGCCATGATCGAGGAAGGTACGTTTCGCGGCGATCTCTACTATCGACTGAATGTCTTTACGATAGAATTGCCCTCGCTGCGGCAACGCAAGGAGGACATCCCGGATCTTGTGCGCTATTTCATCGGTTGCTTTAAGACGGAATTTGGCAAAGAGAGCGTGGAGCTGGATCCCAGGATATTCGAAGTGATGCTGGCCTATGATTGGCCGGGGAATATGCGGGAGCTGCAAAGCGTGGTCAAGTATGCGCTGGCGCATGCCGATGGTCCCTCCATACGCGTTCCCAACCTGCCTGATTTTATACTCAGCAGGGAAGCGCCTCAGGCTTCTGTGGGCAGGGGTCTCGATCAGCTGGTCCATGAGCTTATGCAGAAGCAGCAGGGCCTGCTCTATGATGTGGCTGTTCAAGCGCTGGAGGCTGTACTCCTGCCCGCTGTTCTGGCGAAAACAAAGGGTCGCCTTCAGGAAGCCTGCGACCTGCTGGGAATTTCGCGCAACACGCTGAAGGCGAAAATGAAGGATCATGGGATCAGCATCGATGCGCAGGTGCTGTCAAAAACTGATCCCCGCGATCAAAGTTTGACAGCGCCGCATTGAATTTTCGCGGCAGGCCCTGCTCTGCAAGGCCCTTTGCGGCTGGCATATCTTCTGCAATGTCTCCTTTATCTTTTTTTCGGTACAAAAGCGCGCTGATAGAACAACGTTGGACATAACTGGACTGTCTCTCTCATCCAGTTATGTCGTTTCTTTTCTGGGAGTCACGCTTTGATCGAATGGAATGAAGGATTCCTGGAAGCCGAGCTGATTCGAATGATGCGGGAGCAACCGAAGCCGCTCAACCTCGAAGAAATATTCAGCCTGCTCTATAGCCGGCGCGAAAGACTTCCTGAGCTGATGGCCATGACGCGGGAACGAACGCTTGAACTCAGACGTTTGAAACGTAATCTGGATCAGTCTGTCTACCGAGGATGGATGGAAGCGATCTGGCAAAACGGGGAGGTCTATTATAAGTCCCGGGATCAGGATCGTATCAGCCTGGCAGCAAGGCCCTATCAGTTTCAGATTGCATCGAATCGAAACGATAGGCTCTTGAACATATTCTGTGTGATTGCGCTTTTGGTCCTGGCCTTGCTCGCGTTGTTCCTGATGCACGGCTAAGTGGGACTTGATTGCAGGAAGCAAGCGGAGCCTGTTCTCCATGTAACAACTCCGATCGGGGAGGTGTCTGGTCAGACGCCTCCTTTTTTTTATGCCGCGCAAAACCGGATAAAACCGGGTCCACTCAGGCAAACTCATGCCAATTCTCAAGACCCTCCTGTGAAAGAATGGCGATGGTTGATCCCCTTGGGATTTTGCTGACCTGCATTGAGTGGAGCGTTGTGATGAAGATGCGACGGACGTTGAACCAAACTATTTTAGGCAGTCTGCTCGGCTGTGCCCTTGCCTGTCAGGAGGCCCAGCCTCAACCCGATACCCAGCGAAAGCCCGGGCCGGCACCTGAAGCGGAACCCGGCCCAGGATCCCAGCCGGATACCGGAAATAAACCAGCCCCCAATCCCAATGTCCCTGTCCCCGGAACGCCTGGAGTTCCAGGAACCCCCGAGGTTCCCGGCGCGCCTGTGGTGGTGAACGGGGATGTCATGGTCCAGCTCTTCAACTGGCCCTTTGCAAAAATCAAAGCGGAAATTCCTCTTCTGGCCGGCGCTGGCTACGGCCAGATCCTGGTTTCACCCCCGAACCTGAGCATCCAAACCGATCAGTGGTGGGGCCGCTATCAGCCTGTGGATTATCGCTTGATAGCCGGTCCTTTAGGGAATGAAGGCGATTTCAAAGGAATGATTCAGGAAGCCCGCCGTCACGGCATCAAAATCATTGTGGATGTGGTTCTGAATCACACGGCGAATGAATCCTCGACCTTTCCGCCGGAAGCTCAGCAGCTGAATCAGAAAATGGGGCCGCTTTTCACCGCCGAGGACTATCATCCCGCGTTTTGTATCACGAATTATAACGACGTCTATCAGGTGCGTAACGGTCGACTCTGCGGCGGCGGCGGGGATCAAGGCCTGCCTGACCTGAATCAAGGTTCGGCCCGCGTTTTGAAGGTCCAAAAGGAATTTTTGAAGTCACTGAATGATATGGGCGCTGACGGCTATCGCCTGGACGCTGTCAAGCATATGGAGCCGGGTTACTTCAAACAGCTTTTGACGAGCGACCTTGTTCAGGGCAAATTCATCTTCGGTGAAATCATTGCCGATGCTTCAAGCTATGATAGGGACATGAGCCCCTATATGAATGAAACGTCCATGGCATTTTATGATTTCCCCCTGCGCGCCACGATTCAGCAGGCCTTTGGCTTGGGTGGTTCGCTCGGCTCCCTGTTGGATCCCCAAATCGTAAGCGCGAAGAAGGCTCTTCCATCGGCCCGTTCGGTGGCCTTCGTGATGAACCATGATATTCCGAACAACACCGATTTCCGTTCCATGATCCTTGATCCCGTCGATGAGGAACTGGGCTATGCCTTCCTCATGGGCCGCAGCGAAGGTGTGCCCTTTGTCTTCTCGGATCTTGGGAAAGCCGGAGGCGGCGGTATACGCGATGATCGCTGGGCTTATGCGCATCGGTCTGCCGCTTTGAAGGCCATGATTTCCTTTCACAATGCCGTGCGCGGTCAGGATATGAAGGTCGTGCATCGGGACGATTGCCGCCTGATCTTTCAACGCGGCAATCAAGGTCTCGTGGGCATCAATAAATGCGGTGAGGCGTTCAGCTTTTCCGTCAATGGATTTGGTCGCAAGGATCAAACAGCCGTTGATGTGCTGACGCAAACCCGCACGACATTGACCGGCGGGGCTCTCGATTTCCGCATTCCGGCGCGTAAGGCCGTGATGCTCTTGATCCAGCCCTGATCTCCGGCTCTTTGCTGATCAGCCTTGTTTAAACACTCGACAGTTTGTGAAGGCAAGGCTGCTTTTTTACCCCCTGAAAGTTTTCCCATACCAAAAAGTAAAGAGTTTCAAGGCCCTGCAAGGCAGATCCGCTTTGCATACGGTGGTGAGCGTTTTGCATTTATTAGTCTGTCTGATAATCCCCAGGACATCGCTTATCGTCAGTTTATTGTGGAAAGGGCCAATCATGTCTCGAAGAATACTGCTGTCTCTGACCCTGTGTCCTCCGCTCCTTCTGGGTTTTGGTGCTTGTAAAAGTTTGACAGTCGAGCTTGGGAAAAAGCAGACTCCGTCGGAAACCAAGGATGTTCAATCCGACGATCAGGCCGGGCGTCTTTACCTTTCGTGGAACTCCATGGAAGATAACCTCGCGCGACTCGAAGAGTTGAAGAAGGAAGGCGCGCGCGCTTTCCTCGAACGATATCAGAACGAAGGCCGCGTGCTTCTGCGTTCGCTCTTCCGCCAATTCCGTGATTCCGTCGTGCGGAATGCGCATACCGAGCATAACTATGGTCTGAGCCTTCTGGGTTCCCTGCAGCCCGGTGAATGCAAAGTGCTGAAGAATCCACAGGATCTCTTCGCCATGGAAGAGTATGGCGACATCCGTCCCCTGCTCGAAACGGCTGTTCTTTCCAAGATCAAAGCCACTGATGCCAACCAATTGAATCCCACGCTTCCGGGTTCCATTGATACCGTGACCAAGCTCGTTTTCTTTGAGCTGGGCGTAAAACTCGATGGCGTTTCCAGCTTTGAAAAAACCGATGCCCATGAACTCATGAAAGCCGATATCGCCATGCAGGTCGTCCATGAGCAGGGCGAATCCCTGGACCTTCAGGAAGCTGACAGCAAATCCTTCCGCTTCTCTTTTGTGCATGAAGGCGCCGGTGATGTGCAGCGCCTGGAATTGGAAGCGATCGTGGCCAAAGGCATCTATGAAAAGAGTCCCGAAGGTTCGCAGGACTTTCTGCGGATGAGTTACGCCAAACAAAAAACCTGGCAGGCCCTGGAGCTGAAAAACGGCGTCCGCGTCGAAGGCCAGCCGGAAAACCTCGTCTATAGTCGCCGCATCGCGCTCTATCCCGAGTCGCCGAACGGCAAGCAATTCAAACTCGTTGATACCACCCGCTATCAGATGGCCGGTACCGCCTCCCGCAGCTTCCGAGTGGACCTTGATAAGCGTGAAGTCTGCGCTTTGACAGCCGGCGGCAAAGATCCCACGCCTCCTGGTGGAAAAGATCCAACACCTCCTGGTGGCAAGGATCCCAACCCTCCCGGCGGTGGAACTCCAGATCAGCCTGGCCAGAACGATCCTGGACAGAATGATAATCCATCACAGAACCAAAAATAATTCCGTTCTGCGGAACAAAGGGGTTCTGTATGCTGCGCCTTGGTCTTGCGCTGATGCTTGCACTTTTTTCCGGCCCTTTGCTGGCCGGAAGCAAACCTTTCAAGCTTGGTGTCCTCACGAGTATTCCTGAGGCCACCGGAGCTGTCATGAGCCTGGACCTGGGCCGTTATTTTGCGATTCAGGGAACCTACAGCTGGCCTCTGCCCGTGAATGTGGAAGTCGGGGTTCCCAGCAAAAAGCTTGTGTCCCAGGGGGATTTTGCGATTCGCAGCCCCTATCTGACCCTTCCCTTCGCCGTTGATTTCGGGCCTCAGTCGTCACTGGGAGCCCTGGTTTATCCCTTCGGAGGCAGCTTTTATCTGGGGCTGGCCTCGGCACGTCGCCGCGTGACGATCAAAAGTCATGTGGAAAGCCCCCTCATCTTTGAAGACAGCGACTCCCAAATGGATAGCAACACGAGCTTCAGCGTCGATCTTCAAACCGAGACGAACCAGGATCTTTTGCGCGCGAGCATGGGGCAGCGCCTCACGTTTGGGCCTGTATTCCTCGGCTGGTTCGTGGGTGCAACCAAGCCCGTGGGTGGCCGCTCCATGATTCAAACTCGGGTGAATGTCATGAATTCCCAGGCCACCGACAGCAGCACAGGCTCGGCGGATAACCTGGAAGAAGCACGCTTGTCCCAGGAAAAGCTGGTCCATGACAAGGTCAAGGATCTTCTGCATGATTTTGAAAAGCAAAGCCTGCCCTTGATCGGTTTCGAAATCGGTCTCGCGATTTAATTTCAAAGCTTAAAAGAATGAAAAACCAGCATGACCCGTGAAAACGGATCATGCTGTCACGAGTGGCGAAAAACTCAGACCATGGAGGCCTGTTAGCCGCGGCAAGTGTGCAGCTGAGTGCTTGTTTTTCATTGGGATAAATGATCGGTTGGGAACATTCAGTGCTGGTGCTATAGGCTGGCTGATCAAAGAGGATCAAGACATTTCTTCAGCGCAAAAAAAAGGCAGTTCCAGAGAGGAACTGCCTGGATCAACTAAAAAGCCGTGAAATCAGCTGTTCACTGCGAGGCGACGCAGCACATACTGCAGAATTCCACCGTTCACGAAGTAAGCAAGCTCGTCTTCGCTATAGATGGCGCTTTGCACCTGAATCACTTCCTTGCTGCCGTCCTTGCGCTGGATCGTGCAGTTCATGTTCTGCCGTGGGCGCATGTTGCGGACGCCTTCAATCGTGAAGAGTTCGTCACCTGTCAGGTTCAGAGTCTTCCGGTTTTGTCCGGGCAGGAAGAAGAGGGGCAGAACGCCCATACCGATCAGGTTTGAACGGTGAATGCGTTCGAAGCTTTCCGTGATGACGGCGCGCACACCCAGAAGGTTCGTGCCTTTCGCAGCCCAGTCACGCGATGAGCCCGTGCCGTATTCCTTGCCGCCGATGACCACGAGCGGAGTCTTGGTCTCTTTGTAACGAATCGCTGCATCATAGATCGACATCACTTCGCCGGTCGGGATGAATTTGGTGTATCCACCTTCCTTGCCATCCAGCATCTCGTTCTTGATGCGGATATTGGCAAAGGTTCCGCGCATCATCACCTCGTGGTTGCCGCGACGGGCGCCGTACGAGTTGAAATCCACGGGCTTCACACCATGATCAATCAGGTATTTGCCGGCTGGAGAATCCTTCTTGATATCACCAGCTGGGGAAATGTGGTCGGTCGTCACGCTGTCGCCCAGAATCGCCAAAGGACGCGCGCCGATGATATCGTCCTGACCCTTGGCTTCACGCGGCATATTCTCGAAATAGGTCGGGTGACGCACGTAGGTGCTGTTGCTGTTCCAGTTGAAGGTCAAACCCTTGCCCGCTGGAGTTTGTTGCCACTGCTTGGGACCCTCGAAGACGTTGGCGTAACGTTTCTTGTACATCGAGGCGCTGAGCGACATGGCGATCGCATCAGCGATCTCACGATTGCTGGGCCAGATGTCTTTCAGATAAACGTCCTTGCCATCCTTGCCTTTGCCGAGCGATTCAGTCGTGATGTCGATGCCCATCGAACCGGCCAGGGCATAGGCCACAACCAAAGGCGGCGACGCCAGGTAGTTGGCTTTCACATCGGGGCTGATACGGCCTTCGAAGTTCCGGTTACCGGAAAGTACAGCGGCAGCCACCAGGTTATTATCCTGGATGGACTTGGAAATTTTCGGCATCAGAGGCCCGGAGTTCCCGATGCAGGTCGTGCAGCCATAACCGACGATGTTGAAGCCGAGCGTATCGAGATGCGGCAGAAGGCCTGCCACTTCCAGGTAATCCTTCACAACCTGTGATCCAGGGGCCAGGGAGGTCTTCACCCATGGCTTCGAACGCAGGCCTTTTTCCACGGCTTTTTTCGCCAAAAGTCCGGCCGCCACCAGAACCGAAGGGTTCGACGTGTTCGTACAGCTGGTGATGGAAGCGATCACAACATCACCGTGGGTCAGCGTATACTTCTCGCCTTCGACAGCAGCGGTTTTTTTCAGGTCGGCTTCGGCGACTTTGAAATGCTTCGGCAGGCATTCTTTGAAATTCGTGGAAGCCTTGCTGAGTGTGATACGATCCTGAGGACGGGACGGCCCGGCGAGGCTCGGTTCGATCGAACTCAGATCCAGCTCAACGACCTGGGTATAGATCGCTTCCACCGAATTATCACGCCACATGCCTTGGGCCTTGGCATAAGCCTCGACCAGTTTCACGCTGTGCTCGTCGCGGCCGGTGAAACGCAGATAACGCAGCGTTTCATCATCGATCGGGAAGAAGCCGCAGGTGGCGCCGTATTCGGGAGCCATGTTGGCAAGAGTTGCGCGGTCAGCGAGGCCAAGGTCATCCAGGCCGGGGCCGAAGAATTCCACGAACTTCTCGACCACACCGAGCTTCCGCAGTTTTTCGGTTACGGTGAGCACGAGGTCGGTCGCGGTCATGCCTTCTTTCAATTTGCCGGTAAGTTTGAAGCCGATGACTTCCGGCAGAACCATGGCCACAGGTTGTGACAGCATGGCGGCTTCCGCTTCGATACCGCCGACGCCCCAGCCCAGAACGGCGAGGCCATTGATCATCGTGGTGTGCGAGTCAGTACCGACGCAGGTGTCGGGATAGGCCCATTTTTGGCCGTCCTCTTCCTTGGTCCAGACGACCTTGGCCAGATATTCCAGGTTCACCTGGTGGCAAATCCCGGTTCCGGGAGGCACAGCGCGGAAATTGTCGAGCGAGTTCTGTGCCCACTTCAAAAATTCATAGCGCTCGGCATTTCTTTGGAATTCCAAATCGACGTTTTTTTGAAAGGCGTCGGGCGTTCCGTAATAATCGATCATCACTGAATGGTCGATCACAAGGTCGACTGGCGACAGTGGGTTGATCTTCTTCGCGTCGCCGCCCAGCTGGGTCATGGCCTGGCGCATCGCTGCCAGATCGACAACCGCTGGAACCCCAGTAAAATCCTGCATCAGAACGCGGGCAGGGTGATAGGCGATTTCATGCTGCGATTTTTTTGTCGAAAGCCACTGCTCAAGAGCTTTAACATCTTCCTTGGTCACGATGCTGCCGTCTTCGTAGCGGAGCAGGTTTTCCAGCAGGACCTTAAGGGTCATGGGAAGACGGGAAATATCACCAAGTCCATTCTTCGCTGCATCGGGCAGACTGAAGTAGTGGTACTTAACGCCTTCCACGTCCAGGGTTTTATGAGAATTGAAAGAATCGAGTCTTTTGTGCGCCATGGAGACCTCGGGAAAGTGAGTCAACAATGTGCAGGGAGCATACAGCGATTTTCCCGCTTTTGCATCAGTTTGTTACGTTGCCCCGTCTGCGTTTCCGAGGCAAGCTGATGGGAGAATGTAGCTTTCAACACAGTTTCAAATCGTGGGATTCAATGAATGAAACACACTGATGCGCTGAAATTGAGTATCGTGGTTCCTGTCGCGCCGGGTGATAAGAGTTGGAAAGCACTCCTCACTCAGCTGGCTGTGCTGGCCCCTGAACATTCGTGGATCCTGTCTGTATGCGATACCAGTTGTGAACTTGAGAAAGATGATCTGGAAGCCGCGATGATTTATCATCGTTCTTTATCGGTGGTCACCGGCTCCGCCGACCATGCCGATCAAATCAATCGGGCGATCATGACCGCTCCGACGGACTGGATCTGGGTTCTGCAGGCCGACGCCGAACTTTCGCCGCTCTCAGTTTCGAAATTGATGGAATCACTGCTGGTGAATCCGGATGCGCTGCACTCCTTCGAATCCTTGCCGCATGCGCCGCGCGGGGGAAGGCACGCAGGCCTTCGCAGCCGTTCTTCGCTCTGGTCGATGCCTTATGGCGATCACGGTTTTGCATTTCATCGGCAGCTTTGGCAAAGCGTCGGCGGATTTACCCGGGATTTGACCTATGGTGAAGACTACGTCTTCTGCTGGAGACTGAAACAGGCTGGTTTTCATGTGATCCGGGTGCCTTTATCCGTGCCCTTGAATCCTAGTAAAATAAGGCAGCATCGGCCCCGGCGATTGCCGCACAGGGTGCAGCGGCTTGGCTGAAAAATCGCTTGGCCCCGCCTGCCGGAATCTGTTAGGAAGGGAACCGCAGGAGGATTCCCTTTGTTTGATATTGATGACGATTTTATCCAGCGCGAACGCCTGAAGGCCAAGGAACTGAAAAAGTCCCGCTGGTGGCAGAATCTTATCCAGAAAACCCAATGCTATTACTGCCAGATCCCGATCAGCCGGGAGCAGGTGACGATGGATCATGTCGTGCCAATTAGTCGTGGTGGGCGGAGTACTGCGGGTAACCTTGTGCCAGCCTGCAAATCCTGCAACGAGAAAAAGCGCAGCCTGACACCTGTGGAATGGGATGAATTCCTGCAGCGAAACAAGTCCTAGAACTGACAGCTCCGCATCAACCACGCGATCAAGGCCAGAAACACAATCAGCTGCAAATAATGATACCAGCGCGGTGATTTCGAGGATTTCTTCTCAGGACCCTTCTGAGTCTTGGTGAGTTTTTTGCCTCGAAGCGTGGCGCTGCGTCCCTGCATACGCTGGCGTTCAGCCGCAAGATCGATCAGATTGTCATTGGACTTCGGCTTATTGTCTGGCATAGGTGACCCGGCCTTCCCGCTGTTTTGGGCTTTATCTCGCCATCATAGAGGAAAGCCCGGGCGAGGTACAGAGTTAGTGGTGTGGGGCGGCTTCCGGGCTGTGCTCGTCGGCCTTTGCTTTCACGCTCGCAGGCGTAATTTCCTTTTCCTCATCCTGCCCATCTTTGGCATGGGGATCTTCGTGCTCAATTTTTGGCTTGGCGTGCCCGGCTTCACTGTCGGCAGGATGCTCGGGAGCGCCGTGATCTTCACCCGATGCCTCATGACTGTCATGGGATGAAGGGGATCCGTGCTCATCGGCCACTCCGTGTTCATCGGCATGCTTGGGTTTCAGGCTAAAGACGATCGCCAGACCGATGCCGAAGACGATCAGACTCAGGAACAGAGCAGCGATCCAGGCGATGGTTTGGTTAACAGCCCGAGCCATAGAAGACCCCATCTTGAGATAAGTTTGAGTATTTTCTGAATTATATCTCAAAATGGAGCCGGGTCCAATTTATCCGACTATGTCCCGACGATTGAAGAAAAAGCAGGAGAGGGACATGAACACGCCGACCAGCATCGCCCCATATCCGAGACGCGAAATCAGTTCCATTTGCGAAAGGACCTGCTTATCGATCGTGTACTGAGAGGCATCGAAGAGATGAAGATTCCAAAGTCCCGCCAGCACTTCCACCGCCTGGCGGGTGGCGGCGGGTGTTTCAGGCGAAAGCGTCTGCAGAATGGGTGCGGTGATCAAACCGGCGACGAACATCCAGATGGAACAGAAGAGTGCGACCGCGCCGGATGCAAGGCTCGCAAAAAAGATGGAAACCGCCGCCATCACCACCCAGCTGACGCTTAAAAGGCTGAAAAGCACGATATCCCGCATCGGCAGCCAGCCCATTCCATAGCCCAGATAAATGCTCTGCCAGCCAGCAAGGAAGATAAGACTCAAAAGCACAAGAGCGGCCGTTAAGCCCACGAATTTTCCAAGAAGCCAGGTGCTCCGGGATATGGGCGAGGCGAGCTGGACCTCAAGGCTGCCTTCCTGCCTTGAATCGGCAATGATCTTATTGCCCCAGAAGATGGCGACCGTGGCGCCGGTCATCAGCCACGCGAAGGATCCCAGGTCATAGAGGATCTTGAAGAACTCCTCGACGCCCCAGTAGCTGGCAAGCCCGGACATGATCAGGAGCCCACAGCCCACCAGGGCCGCGGGTAGAAAGATTCTATCACGGCGGAGACGCAGAAATGTTTCCATGGAAACGGCGACCAGGGCTCTCATGCGCTTTTGTCCTCGCTGAAGAAACTGAGCAGATGATCTTCATCCAGACCCGATGACTTGCGGAAGTCCACGACCAGAAGACCTTTGACGAGACAGGCCTGCAGCCATTTCACAGCGTCCGCGTAATCCTTGAACCAAAGCTCCGTGCGGTAAGCCTGGGTTTTCAAATCACCCCACATGGGCAGGCGACTTGATTCCTGCATGCCGCGGAGGGTTTCGATGGAGCAGCCGGAAATGGCCAGGAAATGCTGCAGATTCTGCGTCGGTGATCCGGTTTCATTGTTAAGGCTCGAATAGACGAGTCGGCCTTTCTTCATGATGTAAACCTGCTCGCAGGTGTCCTTGATCGACCAGATATCATGCGTGCAAAGGACGATGCTGGTCCGGCGTTCGCGGAGCTGGTTGATCAGATGAATCATGAGCTTATAACCCACGGGGTCAAGGCCCGACATGGGTTCATCCAGGATGACGAGCTCCGGCCGGTGAATGGTGGCCTGCGCCCACGAAAGACGCCGGCCCATGCCTTTGGAAAGCTTGCCGACCTTTTTTCGCCGATGATCCCAAAGGCCCACTTCCCGCAGCTGGGTTTCGATGGCTTCCTTATAATGCTTGGGCTTTAAATCCTTGGGATTGAAGACCCGCAGCTGATGCCAGAGGATTTCCTCGCAGGTCAGGTTCCCCGGCAATTTATTGGTTTCCGGCATGTACCCTATGAGGCGTTTGTCTTCAAGGGTCAAAGGCTTGCCGCGAAACAGCACCTCGCCCTTGTCCGGTTTGATCAAACCGAAGATCGTGCGAATCGTGGTGGTCTTGCCGGCTCCGTTATGCCCCATCAAGGCCGTGCACGAGCCTTCGGGGAAGCCAAAACTGAGATCATCCAGGACCACCTGCTTTTTCTTGAAAAGGTCCTGATCAAACACCTTGCGCAGATTTCTGACTTCAAGAATGTAAGGGCTGCTCATGGGCCGGGGCTCCTTTCAGGGGGAAGCTGGTGTTTCGGGCATGGACTCTTTCACAGGGGCTTTGCCCACGCTTTGCAGGAGTTTCAAAAAGCTTTCGCTGCTTTCCGTTTCGGCGATGATTTCGAGGCTTCTCTGCAGATCCTCGGGGGTCAGATCCTTTTCGCTCAAAAGCTTTTTCACCGTCTTCTGCACATATTCCGGGGAATTCGGCCGCGAGGCCGCCATCATGAAAAAGCTCGCGGCCTGGGCCGGTTGCTTCATCTGAAAGTATTCGACATAACCCTGGGTCATGGGAAGACGCCAGCTGGTGGGAAAGGCCTTGAGTCCGGCCAGGTTTATCTCCTGGCAGTATTCCGGCTTTTTAAAATCCTGCATCATCACGATGCACGCGAGCATATAGGTCGTCTCGAGCCGCGGATGATGGCGGATCACGCTCCGGATCTGCCGCATCATGCCCTCGTGATCATTGCCTTTACGCGGATCGACCAGTGTCTGCAGGAGCCAGATATTGATGAAATTGTCATAGATTCCCTTGTGCCCCAGCGTCAGCACACCGATCAATCCCGAGGAAAACTGCGACAGCGGCGGTGGAGCAAAGATATCATACTCGGCTCGCAGGGTTTTCAGACGCTGATCATTGGTTTTCACGAGGATGGTGATAAAAGCCAGGGAAGCCAACAAAGGAACTATCAGGGATCGGAATCGAAGCAGCACAGGGGCGACCCTCCACAAACGCTATCCGGACCCAGAACGCAGCAAAGCCGGTGCATGCACCGGCCCTGAACGAATTACATGCCGCGAGCCGCAGCACCGCGCAGCATCGCTTCCAGTACTTTTTGCACCAGAATGACGATCGCGAGCAGCCCCATGGGAGCCCAATCAAAAGGTCCAGGAATGCGGGATGTCAGGCGGCGCAGGGGCCGATACATCGGCTCGGTGATATTATAGATCATCTGGACGATCGGATGACTCCGATCACCAACCCAGCTGACAATAACCGAAGCAATGACCAGCAGCTGTATCATCTGCGCAAACATCGAAACAACTGCTGCCAAACCGTCCAACAATGCAGCACCCATCAGGGCCCTCCTCTTTTCCATAACGAATATGCTAGACCTGCCTCGTGAAACATGCAAGCCCATCAGCTGCCTGTCAAGCCATTGTGTTTCAAAAGGGCGTCTGGCTTAGGGGGACGGCCCCGGAACCTTGTGAAGACGTCCATGGGGTGCTGACTGCCGCCCAGCGCCAGAACGGTTTCCCGGAAATCACGACCGACCCGGGCTATCGTTTTTTCGTCCAGGCCTTCCTCTTCAAAGCGGCTGAAGGCATCCGCGCTCAAAACCTCGGCCCATTTGTAGCTGTAATAGCCGGCTGCGTATGAACCTGCGAAGATATGCTCGAAGGTGCAGAGCGAGCGATCCTCGGCAATCGGCTGGATGGCGCAGACTTTCTGAGCAATACGCCGGCTCACTTCCTCGACGGGAACCTTGCCGTCCGGGTCAAAGCGATGATGCAGCTCCATATCATTCATGGCGAAATGCAGCTGACGGACCATCAGGTTTGCAGCATTGAAGGTCCGGGCTTCGTAGATCTTGCGGAAAAGATCATCCGGAAGGGATTCCCCGGTTTGAATGTGCCTCGTCAGATTCTTGATCACGTTTCTCTGATAGCACCAGTTTTCCATGAACTGACTGGGAAGTTCGACAGCATCCCATTCGATCCCGTTGATGCCCGCGACTTCCAGTTCGTTGACGCGAGTCAGCATATGCTGAAGGCCATGGCCGAACTCATGGAAAAGGGTTTCCACTTCATCAAAGCTGAGGAGCGAAGGGGTATTGCCAACCGGAGGCGTGCCGTTGCACACGAGGTAAGCCACAGGCAGAATGGTTTTGCCGTCATGCTGGCCGCGATCGAGGCAGGAATCCATCCAGGCCCCGCCGCGTTTTTCGGCTGGCCGCGAATAGGGATCGAGATAGAATCCGGCGATTTTTTGATTCTTATCATCGAAGACATCATAGAACGAAACATCGGGATGCCAGCGCGGGAAATTATCCGTGCGGGCCACGACCTTGATGCCAAAGAGAGTATGAAGCAGTTCGAAAAGACCGTTCAGAACGCGCGGCAAGGGGAAGTAAGGCCGCAGTTCGTCATCGGTGAAGTCAAATTTCTTCTGGCGCATTTTTTCGAGGTAGAAGTAAACATCCCAGTTCTGAAGATCACCCTTCAGACCGAGTGTCTGGGCGAAGTCCCGCAGTTCATTCAGTTCCTCATGAGCCTTATGCGTCGACACCTTGGCGAGATCCGCGAGCAGGCGATCGACCGAGGGAACATCACCGGCCATCTTCATGGCGAGACTGACTTCCGCATAGGTCTGATAGCCGAGCAAGCGGGACTGCTCCCGACGGAGGCGCAGAATATCGTAAATATTCTTCGTATTATCGAAGGTTCCCGATGAGGCGCGGCTGATATAGGCGCGATAGAGTTTTTCGCGCAGAGCCCTGGATTCCCCGTATTTCAGGAAGGGAATATAGCTCGGGAAATCGAGCGTCACGCGCCAGGGTCCACCTTCCGCGGTCGCCTTTTCACCGGGACGGCTGGCCTGATAGCTTTCCGCCCACATCCCAAGGAAGTTCTGCGGAATGCCCGCGAGATCTTTTTTATCCTTGATGATGAGTTCGAATTCCTTGGTCGCATCCAGGACGTTATTGGAATAGGTCGTCTGCAGCTGCGAAAGCTTCTGACTGATTTCGTTGAAGCGTTCCTGGGCGGCGCCTTCCAGCTCGATGCCGGAGAGTTTGGCGTTCAGAATCAGATGCTCGACGATTCTTTTCTGCGCTCCAGACAGCGATGCGAAGGACGCCTGATCCTTCATCTTTTTCAGACCGAAATAAACCGCCCGGCTTTGCGAAAGACGCAGCGAAAAGCTGACGATCTGCGGCAGGCTCGCTTCATAAGCTTCGCGCAGCTCGGGGGAATTCTTCACACCGATCAGATGCTGAATCGGGCTCCAGGTGTTGTGGAGTTCGCGGCGAATCGTTTCCAAAGGTACGAGCAGTTTATTCCACTCGGGCTCCGGATTTTTTTCCAGCTTCTGCAGGAGCGACTCGCAGCGCTCCAGCACGTGATCCACAGCTGGTCTTACATGGTCTGGTTTTATTTTATCAAATTGGGGAAGGCCACTATTCCCGATCAGGGGATTTTCATGCACCATCTCTTCTGTCCTCTGTTAGTCGTGCGCTCAGCCTGTATGAGCATTTCAGAATAACAGAGGCAGAAGAGAAGAGCGATGCTCAGACTTGACGTGGGCCAAGAATAGCGGTTCCGATACGAACCAGATTCGAACCGGCACGAATGGAAAGTCCCAGATCGCCTGACATGCCAAGAGAGAGTTGCCCGTCCCCGACCTGATCGGCGAGCATGCGGAGTTCCTGATAGAGAGGCGGAACCTCGGGGGTATCGTCATCCTGATAGTGGCTGGGCGGGATGGCCATCAGCCCGCGGATGTGCAGATCAGGGTTGGCTTTCAAGGTGGCAGCAAGACTCAGGACCTCGCTCATCGGACAACCATGCTTGCCCTCTTCCTGGTCGGCGTTCACCTCGATCCAGATCGGATAGGGTGCCTTCCCGAAATCCCGTGCAGCCCGTGAAATCTGCTCGGCGTGTTTCAGCGAACCCACGGTCTGGATTTCGCTGGACACGCTGACGATCTTGCGGATTTTATTGGATTGAAGGTGGCCGATGAAAACCCAACGGATCGGAAGGTCTTTCAGGGCCTCGCTTTTTAGGGCGAGTTCCTGGGCGTAATTCTCGCCGAACGAAGTCTGGCCCCAGGAAAAAAGTGTGCGGAGTGGGTCGGGGCCGTGGCCCTTGCTGACCACCAAAAGCGTGGGGGCGCCGCGGGAGCCCGCGTGCTCACGGATTTGGCTGCACACCTGGTGATAGCGATGCTCCAGTTCCTTCTTTGCTTGGGATTCCATCCGGCTGTTTCCTCGTGCCCTCTTTTTCCATGAGGCCCGAGGCGGCGGCAGGCGTGGGCGGAGCGGCTTCGGGCTGATTCATGATATCGCCTGTTTCGGCTGGAGGTGCAAGCTCTTGCTTGGACGCAGGCATCTCGACCTCGTTCGGCAGGGGGCCGGGCGAGCGATGCTGAGGAACATTCGGAATGGAAGGGGTTTGACGGCTGAGCGGGACGAAGGTTGATTCCTGCTGAACCTCGTACTGAGGGGCCTCGATATAAACATTGCCCCGAGCGTCAATGCGGATATTGACCTGCTCAAGGGTCTGATTTTTTGCGGACGAGATGTCAACGCCATTCAGATAAATGACACGGGCAGTGCTGCTGGACACAGGGAGTGGCTGGCCAATTCCAGCCAGAAGCAGCAGGCATGGTCCCATCGCGCTCATGAAAGCCTCCCTTGCAGGGCTGCGGAGCCTTGCGTATGCTGTTTGATACGGAGAACGTTGAAGACGGTCCCCTATAGAATTTATCATGTTCCGCCAGGTAAAAAATGATCAGCGGACGCTGAGGAGAGGTGAAGCCGATGCAAAGAGAGATTCTCAAGAAACAGTGGAGCAAAGGTCTGCAGATTCTGGCCCTGGGTTTGGGGCTGGCAGCCTGTTCTCCCAGTTTTGAAGGCACCTATAACGATCCCGCCGAGGCGGAAATCGTCGATGATAAATGGAGCGAGACGGACGCCCGTAAGACTGCGACTTCATTGATTTCTCAGATTCTGAGCAAGCCCTGGCTGACCGAATACGTGGCCAAGCACAACGGTCAGAAACCCATTGTGATCGTCGATGAGATTGCCAATCGGACCGATGAACACATTGATACCAAGGCTTTGACAGAATTTATGCAGGATGAGCTGATCAATTCCGGCAAAGTGCGCTTTCTGAATGCTGAAAAGCGCAAGCAGATCCTGGAAGAGATCAAATATCAAAACTCCGGCACCACCGAAGCCAAAACCCGCAAGACCCTTGGCAAACAGATCGGCGCTGACTTCATGCTGAGCGGCGCGATCTCCAATTCGGTGCATAGCCAGGATAAAGGCGGCCTGAAAACCGTGACCTATCAGACGGCTCTGAATTTCACCGACCTTGAGACCACGGAAGTCGTTTGGAGTGGCAAGGAACTGATCAAAAAACGCTTTAAAAGGTCAGGTGCAGGGCTTTGATAAAATTTCTGCGGCATCCCGGACTCGCCTGCGGACTCTTTTTTCTTCTAGCCGCATGCGCGTCCTATACGGATGACATTAAAATGGTGCAGACCTCGTTTCGCTCGGGGCAGTACGGGGAGGCTTTGCAAAAGCTGGAAGCATCCCCGCTGAAGGAGCAGACGCGCAATCGGCTTTTGTACCTGCTGGAAAAAGCGATGATCCTGGATCGCCAGGGTCAAAGGGATGATGCCCGTAAGCTTCTTTTGAAAGCCGATCGCATCGTCGATGAGCTTTACACGACGAGTGTCAGCAAGGCTGCGGCCACCTTTGTCTTCAATGATGCCGCCCAGGATTATCCGGGCGAGGACTATGAAAAGGTCGCCATCCACACGATGCTGGCCCATTCCTTCATCGAGGATGGGGACCTGAAGTCAGCGCGCGTGGAAGCGGCCCGGATCAATACCCGCTTGAATGAGATCAACGGTTTTTACGAAGAGAATAAGAACCGCTATAAAGAGGATGCCTACGCCCGCTATCTGGCCGGCATCATCTACGAAGCTCTGGGCGAGGATGATTCCGCGATCGTGGATTACCGCGCGGCGCTGAAGATTTATGAAGGTGATTACAGCAAAATCTTTGCGACCCGCGCCCCGGATCATCTGGTGGTGGCCCTCTATCGCCTTTTGGTGAAGCGCGGTCGCGGGGATGAGGCCAAGGAGCTGAAGAGGAACTACCAGCTGCAGGGTCAAAAGCTCGATACCAAGGAATCCCTGGGCGAGATCGTGGTCCTGCATGAGCTCGGCGAGATCGCGAGCAAGGAAAAATCGGAGTTTGTCTATCCCATCGGTTCGGAAATCGTGCGCTTTTCGTTTCCCGTGATTCGGCGCGTGAAAAGCAGTTACGGCCGGACGGGTGTGCAGATCAATTCCGATGGTTCCGAGCCTGCGGACCTTGCGCAGAACTTTGATATGATCGCCCGGGAAACGCTGGAAGACAGGCGTGGCCGGATCATAGCCAAGTCCCTCGCGCGCCTTGTGCTGAAGAGTCAGATGACGCAGAAGGCGCAAAAGGAATTCGGGGCGATCGGCTGGCTGGCGGGGAATATCTACGGAGCCGTGACAGAAACTGCGGATACACGCAGCTGGACTCTTCTGCCTGCGGCCATCAAAGTCACACGCCTTCAGGTGAAACCTGGGAATTACGATCTGACCATTTTCAATGATGGGAAGACATCGCGGGTGCGGAAGGTTTCGATCAAGGCTGGTGAGGTTCAGATTATTCGGGATTATTAAGGCAAAAAGAGGGGCCTCGTGAGAACGAAGCCCCTCTTTTTTTCAGAAGGCCTTAGCGACCGCGACCGCGGACCGCATGAACCCAGTTCTGATTATCCATCGTATTGCGAAGATCCCGCATCGCTTTCACCGATTGGATGCGCTGCTCCGCAATCACATTCGAGGCCGCGTTGGTGGTGATCTGCTGCTCATCCGCCTGCTTATAGATCGCCAGCAGCGTATCGTAGATGCCGCTGGCCTTCTTCTTGGCGATTTCAGCATCATAGCCGCAGAGTTCCTGATAGACGTTGATCACGCCGCCGGCGTTGATCACATAGTCAGGCGCATAGAGAATGCCGCGTTCCTTCAGCATCGCACCGTGAACGCGTTCATCCAGCAGCTGGTTGTTCGCGGCACCGGCAATGATGGGCGCTTTGATTTCAGGAATGGTTTGATCATTCAGGAAACCGCCGAGCGCGCAGGGTGCGAAGACGTCGACGTTCAGCTTATGAATCTCATGCAGCTGAGCCGCTTCCGCCCCGTAGAGCTTGACGTTGGCTTTGACTTTTTCCGGATCAATGTCAGCCGCGTAAATCTTCGCGCCGTCATTCACAAGGTATTCGATCAGGTGCGAGCCGACTGCGCCCACGCCTTGAATCGCAACGGTCACGCCTTTGAGGCTGTCTTTGTTCAGCTTATATTTCACCGAGGCTTTGATGCCCTGATAAACGCCCCAGGCTGTGACAGGGGATGGATCACCCGATCCGCCCGCGCGCGAACTCACGCCCGTGACGTAAGCGGTTTCAAGGGCCACCTGCTCGATGTCGCTCACGCGGATGTTCACATCTTCCGCTGTGATGTAACGACCGCCGAGACTATCCACAAAGCGTCCGAAGGTCCGGAACAGCGCTTCGCTTTTCAATTTTTTCGGATCGCCGATGATCACCGACTTGCCGCCGCCGAGATTCAAACCCGACACAGCATTTTTATAGGTCATACCCCGGGACAGACGCAGCACATCGCGCAGCGCTTCCTCTTCGGACTTGTAATCCCACATACGGCAACCACCAAGAGCGGGCCCCAGGGTGGTATCGTGAATGGCGATAATCGCCTTCAGCCCTGTAGTTTTGTCATGGCAGAAGACAACCTGTTCGTGACCCATGGTGGTTAGATCTTCAAAAATAGCCATCCTATCCTTCCTTTTTGTCCTGGGTATGATTTGCAGCTCAAATCAGCCTACGCGGGTACATGAGCACCAAGAAATACTGGAATGGTTTGAAAATAGCAAGCAAGCCAAAGCCCTTGAAAATAAGGCGTAAAGCTCATGATGTAAGCTTCGCTCACCGCGTTTGGAGTGGGTTTTAACGCATCTGTTCTTGTCTTGTTTGACTTATTAAGTTAGTACCAGATTTCCGTGGACAGGGCCGTTTGACAAGTGAAAAATCCCTGACCCAGGCAGGACAAGAAAGGTAAAACATGACGCAGTTTGATGTCATTGTGATAGGCGGAGGCCACGCCGGTTGTGAAGCCGCTTTGGCGGCGGCACGCATGGGCCGTAAGACTCTTTTGGTGACTCAGGTTGTGGATCGCATTGCCGCCATGTCCTGCAACCCCGCGATTGGCGGGACCGCCAAGGGTCATCTGGTCAAGGAAATCGACGCGCTCGGCGGACAGATGGGCAAGGCCATCGATGCGACCGGGATCCAGTACCGGATTCTGAACCGCAAGAAAGGTCCAGCCATTTGGTCGTCACGCGCGCAGGCGGACATGGACCTCTACCGCCGCTACATGAAGCACACTCTGGAGAATACGCCTCATCTGCACATTCGTCAGGACAGTGTTGAGGGACTTTTAATTGACAACGACAGTCAAGCGCCTTCCGTGGTTGGCGTTGAGACGCGTCTTTTTGGTAAGTTTCATAGCCGAACCGTTGTGATCACGACGGGCACTTTTTTGAACGGCCTGATCCATATCGGGAATCAAAAAATTTCTGCGGGACGCGCAGGTGACGCGCCTTCCGTGGGTCTGGCCGAAGCCATTCGTCATTTCGGCTTCCGCGTGGGCCGCCTGAAAACCGGGACCACACCCCGTCTTGATGGCAAGACGATCGACTGGTCGGTGTGCGAGGCGCAGCATTCGGATGAAGACATCATCCCCTTCAGTTTCTCGACCAAGGCGATCACCCAGCCTTTGATCCCGATGCATATCACCTACACGAACCCGCGGACCCATGATGTGATCCGCAAGTATCTGAGCGAGTCGCCGCTTTACAGTGGTGAAATCGTGGGCATCGGTCCGCGCTACTGCCCTTCGATCGAAGACAAGGTTGTGAAGTTTGCCGACCGCCAGGAGCATCAGATTTTCCTGGAGCCGCAGGGTTATGATACCTGCGAAGTGTATCCGAACGGTCTGTCCACCTCGCTGCCGCTCCGGGCCCAGCTGGAATTCGTGCGGACGGTGCGGGGTCTTGAAAATGCGGAGATCATCCGCCCCGGTTACGCGATCGAGTATGATTTCGTAGACCCGACGGAATTGAAAGCGACGCTTGAAACGAAGAAACTCAGCGGACTTTTCCTGGCAGGCCAGATCAATGGCACGACCGGATATGAAGAAGCCGCCGCCCAGGGTCTGATGGCCGGCATCAACGCCGCGCTGAAGGCAGGGGATCGGGAAGGCCTTATTTTAAGCCGTTCCGAAGCCTATATCGGGGTTCTGGTGGATGACCTTGTCACCAAGGGAACGCAGGAACCGTACCGCATGTTCACCTCGCGCGCGGAGCATCGCCTTTTCCTGCGGGAAGACAATGCCGACCTGCGCCTGACCAATATCGGCCGGACCATTGGCCTTGTGCAGGACGATGATTATTCGGGCTTCGTCACGCGTCAGAAATCTTTGGAGGAACTGTCCGAGCTGGTCAAGAGCACGACCATCGGGCCTTATCAGTTGCCGGCCGAGATGCTGGATGCCAAGGACAATATTGGAACGCGTCTGGATGCGATCCTGCGCAAACCCAAGGTTTCCATCTTCGATCTTCTGCCGCATGTGCCCATGCTGCAGAACTATGATCGTGCGGTTCTGCGCCGCCTGGAAATCGAAATTAAATACGAAGGCTATATCGATCGGGAACGCCGCGCGATTCGCAGCTCGGAGCAGCTGGAGCGCGTGAAGATTCCCGCCGAGTTCGCCTTTGAAAGTGTCTCGGGACTGAGCCGTGAAGTCGTGGAGAAACTGAAAAAACACCGTCCGCATAACCTGGGTCAGGCGTCGCGGATTTCCGGTTTGACACCGGCGGCCATTCAGATTCTGCACGTTCATATCACGATGTAAGTGATCAGGTCCGAAAACCGCCAGTGCTCCGTCCACGGCTGTCGTAGGATGCGCTCATGAGAACGAGAGACGAACATAATTTTCGAAAAATCATCGAACGCCGGGACCCACGCTACGACGGACGCTTCTACTGGGGCGTGATCACGACCAGGATCTACTGCCGTCCCATCTGCCCGGCGCGTCCCAAACCCGAAAACATACGCATCTTCAAAAGCTCCACGGAAGCGGAAAAGGCCGGATTTCGGCCCTGCCTCCGCTGTCGTCCGGACCTTGCGCCCGGCAGTCAACGCTGGGAAGGAACAGGCGTCTCAGTAGCGCGGGCTCTGCGCCTCATGGATGAGCGGGCGGGCGAGGCGCTTTCTGTTGCCGACCTTGCGGAAAGCCTCGGCATGAGTGAACGGCATCTGCGGCGTCTTTTTCTGGAGCATCTGGGGGCATCACCCGTTGCTATCATGGGGCATCGACGCCTGCATCTTGCAAGGCAGCTGATCGTGGAAACGCAGCTGCCGCTGACAGAGATTGCGTTTGCGGCTGGTTTTCAATCCATAAGACGATTCAACGAGGCGTTTCAGGAGCTTTATCAACGGCCGCCGTCAGCGTTTCGCAAGGGTATTGCCGAGGATTCCAATGCGGGACTGCGGCTGCGTTTGTCCGTGCGTCCTCCTTATGATTGGGTCACGATCCTCGGCTTTCTGCGGCGTCATCAAACCTATGGCGTGGAGCGAGTGGATGAGACGTCCTATGCTCGCTATGTGCCAGCAGGGAAGCAAAAGCCCGGGCAGCTGTCCGTGACCTTTGCCAAGGAGGCTCTGGAGGTTGAGTTTCATCATATTCAACTCACAGCGCTGCGTCCTTTGATGGCGCGACTGCGGCATCTTTTTGATGCCGATCACAATCCCGAGGATCTGCCGCGAAATGTAGCACGGGTGCCGCTGGGCATTCGTATTCCTGGTTCCTTTGATCCTTTTGAAACCGCGGTCTCGATCATCCTGAGTCAGCTCGTATCCGCAGCGCAGGCCCGGCAGCTGATGCAGAGGCTGGTCGTGGCCCACGGACATCGACTGGCAGATGATGAGATTTTTGCTTTCCCAGCACCTGAGGTACTCAGGAATGCAGGAATGGAGAACCTGGGTCTGACCCGGCAGAAGGCCGAGGCCATCCGGGAGTTATCGCGATTACTGTCGGGAGGAACGCTGCAGTTATCGCGAACAGCTGATCTATCTGCCATGCGGAAGAGGCTGGCGGGCATTCCGGGCGTTGGGCCCTGGACCGTGGAGTTGATAGCCATGCGCTGCCTGGGAGATGCCGATGCCTTTCCGCGCAAGGATCTTATCGTGCAGCGTCTCGGGACTCCGGATGAAGATCAGTGGCTTTCCCAGCGGTCCTATCTCACACAATTGATCTGGCGGGATTATGCGCGGACAGAAGGTTTACGATGAACAGTTTGTTGATCTGGCGGGATTATGCGCAGTCAGGAGGTTTACGATGAACAGTTTACAGCTGGCTATCAGCAGCAGTTTAGGCCCTCTTTATCTTGTGGCGTCGGACGAGGGATTGACCGGAGTCTATTGGGATGAACAGAATGTGCCTTATTTGAAGGACCAGAGCCCAGGGGATGCCGGCAGCCACCTCCTGATGGCAGCCGAACAAATTCAGGCTTATTTGAACGGCGAACGAAAGGACTTCGATGTACCCCTGGCGATAAAGGGCACCCGCTTTCAGCAGGAAGTTTGGAATGAGCTGCGCCGCATCCCTTATGGGCAAACGATATCCTACAGTGAGCTCGCAAATCGGGTCAAAAGGCCAAAGGCCTTTCGTGCGGTTGGTTCGGCCAACGGCAGGAATCCCCTGTGCCTCATCATTCCGTGCCACCGCGTGATTGCCTCGAACGCCAGTCTGGGCGGCTATTCCGGGGGACTCGACCGCAAACGACGGCTTTTGGACCTTGAATCACTTTAAGTCCTCGTCCTGATTGAGCGAATTTTAAAGACGGTTTATCCGACTCAGAAAGTAAAAGACCACTATTCACCTGGTACGTGATCACCTTGAAATAAAATTTGGCCGCTCGACCAGTTTTAGCCACCTCATCAGTTGCGCGAGGGGCGGGGCTTTGCTATCGCTTGGTGGTCTTAAGCTTTTCTAATAGAAGGATACCTCTATGAGGCACGAACTTTCGAATCCGATTTCGGGATGGATGCTACGCATTTCCCTGCCCTTGGCGATCCTGCTTTGCCAAAACAACGCGATGGCACAAAGTCCTGGAACAGCTGTTGAAAAAACTCCTGATGCCAGTGCTGTGAAAGAAAGCGATTCCAGGAAGAAAGAAAAGAAAGAAGAGCGTGTGGAAGTCGTCGGTTCGCGCCTGAAGCGGGTCGATGTGGAAACGGCAGCTCCGGTTGTCGTTGTGGAAAAAGAACAGATTGAAAAATCCGGTGCCGCCAGCGTTGGTGATTTCTTCCGGAAATCCGCCGCGACCAGCCCCACAGGTAACTTTGCGGGCGGCAGCCGTTACGTATCCTCGGGTGCAGCGACCATCGACCTTCTGGGTATCGGTGCGGCGCGGACTCTCGTTCTTTTGAACGGTCGTCGTATTCCTACTCTTCCCGGCCTAGGTTCGGTGAACGTCGATAACATCCCAACCGGCGTGATCGAACGCATCGAAGTCCTCGCCGGGGGTGCCTCTGCCGTTTACGGTGCGGATGCCGTCGGTGGTGTGGTCAACATCATCACGAAAAAAGAATTCCGCGGTTCGGAAGTTTCGCTCTTTGCGAACGTGCCTCAGGATGCGGGTGGAACCGAACGTTCCGCAAGCGCTTCGACCGGCATTTCGATTGGTGATGACACCAACCTCATCCTTTCGCTCGGTGGACGTCAGCGCGATCCGATCGACAAACGCAAGCGGGATCTTTCCTTTGCCAATGATCCGGCGTTCCTTTACACCAACGCCGCCGCACCGATCGGAACCTATTCCTATCGTCCTTTGACTGTGGTGGGTGATAAGGTGACTCGTGGCGCGATGCGTGCGAGCGACAACTGTCCTCTCGAATATCGTCAGACCATCAGTCCCAGTACTCCCAACGATTTTTACTGCACCGGACTGCGCTCCAGTCTGCCGGCAGAGCTGACACCGAAGAAAGAGGAATTCTTTGGTTCGGTCATATTGAATAGCGCCCTCAGCTCCGATTGGAGCATGAACGGTATTCTGACTTACAGCGACAGTAAAAACACCTCGAATTCCGGTCGCGCCAACTACACCTCGACCGACCCTGTGACGAACGCGCCTGTGATCCTGACTGCGGACAAGGCTCGCTCCCTCGGCCTCGCGCTGGAAGGGTCGCCTGACTTTGTTCAGCTTTATGCGCCGGTCGCGGAATCGCAGGATCGCCTTCAGGTGAACCACTATAAAAACTCGGTAGCCGCAGCCAAGGTCGAAGGCCAGGTGCTGGGTGGATGGCGTCTGCAAACCGGGCTTTCCTACACATCGAGCCAGGTGGAACGAACCGGCAAGAAGTACCGCAACTCGGAAGCCCTTCATAATCTTTATTTCAATGAATCCGGCCTTGGTCTGGTCAAAGGCGCCGATCCGAAGTTCATTCCGATCGATCCGAACCGTAATTCGGCTGAATTCGGCACCATCTTCGCTGATTTGAAAGCTGAGGAATTCAGCGACAATACCACCTGGGACGCCTTCATCGACCGTCAGCTTTTCGAACTGCCTGGCGGCCCCCTGGCTTTCAGTATCGGTGTCCAGGTTTCTCAGGAAACCTTCAAACAGACTCCTGATCCACGAGATATCGGCGTGAATAGCGCGAACCTCGCGCTCTATGCCGGTACCTATTCGAACCGCGGTGAAGGCGAGCGGACATCGCGCGCTGTTGCCACCGAATTCGCAGCCCCAGTGACCAAGTCCATTGATGTCGAAGGCGCTCTGCGCTTTGACAACTTCAGCGACTTCGGCGACGCTGTGAACTACGGCCTTGGCACCAAGGTGAAAGTTGTTCCAGGCGTGGCTCTGCGCGGCCGTTACGCGACCAGCTTCAAAGCGCCGAACCTTGATTACATTCATCAGGAAGGCGGCGGCGGTTACTTCAACCTGATCGACGAAAAATGGTGCCAGGTGGAGAAGGACAACGGTCGTCCGTGTTCCACTCCTGTTCACCAGGTCTATGTCGATGCTGTTGGCAACAAGGACCTGGATCCCGAGCAAGGCACCAACTATTCGGCCGGTCTGATCCTTGAGCCCATCGAAGGCCTGACCTTGGTGTCCGATTATCATGCCATCAATCTCAAGAAGACGTTTGGCAATGACGATTTCCAGAGCATCGTGGAAACATGGTATGCAGAAAACGGCAACGGCGCGAACACTCAAGGCGGCACAGTCTTCGGTGCCAACGACGTGCGCGTGAACGCAGACGGCGTCATCACCAGTCTTGGTGTGCCAACCCGGAACATGGGCCGCACCGAAGTTCGCGCATTGATGTCGGAAGCCAACTATCGGCAGTCTCTCGGTCGTTTCAACTTCAACGTGGGAACTGAGTATGCGCGCATGCTGTCCTTCAAAGAAGCGGATAACGAAGAGACCCCGCTCCGTCAGAAGGTTGGTTATATCGGCTACCCACGCTGGAGATGGAACAACCAGATCGGCGCTGGCTTCGGTGACAGCTCGCTTACACTCTTCGGCCGTACGATCGCACGTATGACCACCGATCCTGAGCTGGCCTCGCAGTATAGCCGTGACGCCAAAGTCAGCCCTTACACTGAGTTTGATGCAGCCTTTGCCACGACCATCGGCAACACGGGTCTGCAGCTGGGTGTGAACAACGTCCTTAACACCATCGGCGGTGTTTACGACGGTAACGCGTCCCGTACGGAAGATGTGGCTTCGCAGTCGCTCTACTCGTATGTCGGCCGCAGTTACTTCGCTCGTTTGACTCAAAGCTTCTAAGTTAAAATCCTTCAGTTACAATTCATGGGGCCCATGGTTTTCGAACCATGGGTTTTTTTCTTGGGCGCTGCTTCGCCGGACTTGCGGCCTCGGGGGCCTTTTGCCAGAGTAGGGACTGGAATAGTCCATGCCGTTTTTGCTCTTGCTCAGGAGGTCTTCATGTCCGTTGAAACCAGAGTGACCGTTAGCGGTGCCTCATCAGGCTTTGTGCAGGATGTTCAGATGGGTCGGCATCGACTCACCACCGATGAGCCCGTGTCCCAGGGTGGTACCGATCTGGGACCTGCGCCCTATGATCTTCTGCTGGCGAGTCTCGGCAGCTGCACGTCCATGACCGTTTCGATGTATGCCCGGCGGAAAAACTGGCCCTTGGAATCGGTGCGCGTCGAGCTGCGGCATTCCAAGGTCAAGGTTGGCGAACCCGTGGCCGAAGGCGGAAAGGTTCCGGAAAAGGATCAGATTGAACGCGAGATTCACCTGGTCGGGCCTCTTACCGCAGAGCAGCATGAACGCCTGCTGGATATTGCCAACAAGTGTCCCGTGCATCGAACCCTGAAATCCGAGATTTTGATCCACACGCGCCTTGTGTGAAAGGAGTTCACCATGAGTTGGATGCCCACGCGCGAACCGGAATGTGATGTCATGGCCGAGGACGGAATCGAGATGCTGATTCAGCCGCGTTTGCGGGACCTCGGAGGTTTTTCCGTGTCCCGGATTCTGCCGGCCATCGGACGCAAGACCGTCGGTCCTTTTATCTTCTTTGATCATATGCCACCGCGCGATGTCCCGCCGGGCGAAGGCATGAATGTCAGGCCGCATCCACATATTGCGCTGGCCACGGTCACCTATCTTTTTGAAGGCGAATTCGTCCATCGCGATAGCCTTGGCTCGCTGGAAATGGTGCGACCGGGTGATATCAACTGGATGACGGCCGGACGCGGCATTGTGCATTCGGAGCGGACTCATCCCGAGCGCCTTAAGACCGGCGGACGTTCGCATGGCATTCAACTTTGGGTGGCTTTGCCCAAGGAGCATGAAGAGACCGAACCCGCCTTTCATCATCATGACAAGGACGAGCTGCCGCGCGTCACAGGTCCTGGCTTTACGGTCCGTGTTCTGATTGGCGAGGCCTATGGACAGAAATCGCCTGTGAAAATTTTCTCGCCCATGTTTTATTGCGATGTTCAGGCCGAGGTCGGAGCCTCGCTGGAGCTTCCCCACGAGTATGCCGAGCGCGCTCTTTACCTCCTCTCCGGAACGATCCGTCACGGCGGAAAAGTTTTTGATCACCCGCAGATGATCATCTTTAAAAAAGACTGCCCCATCAGGCTTCATGTGGAGAGTGAAGCCCGCTTTGTGCTGCTCGGCGGCGCGGCGCTTGATGGTCCCCGGGTGATCTGGTGGAATTTCATATCCAGCTCCCAGGCCCGGATTGATCAGGCCAAAAAAGACTGGCAGGAAGGCCGTTTCCCCCTGATTCCTGGGGATTCTGACGAATTCATTCCCCTTCCTGAATCCTAATCCATTGAAATTTTGGAAATTTTCAGCCTACCTCAAGGTAGGCTACCTTCCTACCGATAGGTTGTCTATCAGGGAAGGGGAACCCGTTATGTCTGCATCCAATAAACGCCGCGAAGCCATCGAAGAGGGAAGGAGTTTACTGCAAAAACTCGGCTTCAACGGCTTCAGCTTTCAGGATATCGCCGATCGCATCGGAATCAAAAAACCAAGTCTCTATGCTCATTTCGCTTCCAAAGAGGAACTTGGTCTGGAGATGATCGCGCACTACCGCCGTGATTTTGAACAATGGGCCGAGCGTCACAGGAATGATGCGATCCTGGATCAGATCGAAGGACTTTTTCGCATCTTCAATAAATTCGCCCGGGATCAAAACAAGATCTGCCCCATCACGGCTCTTTCCGCTGAGTATGAGACGCTGCCTTTATCCATGCGCAAGGCCCTTGGAGACATGGCTGCGTTTCAGGAAAAGTGGCTGCTGGACCTGATTCAGCGGGGCATGGACGCCGGACATTTCCGCTCCGATCTGGATCCGGCTCAGACGGCGCAAATGATTCAGTCCCTGGGATTTGGCATTCAACACCTTGCGCGTTTGCATCAGGACACGGATCGCATTCTGGCCGTGAAAGATCAAATCCGTCATCTTCTGGAAAGGAAAGTTCCATGAAAAATCTTCGCATGAGTTACATTGTTGGTGGCGTCCGCACGCCTTTTGTCAAATCCATGGGCGCATTCAATAACGTGGAACGCATCGAACTGATGATCGCGAGTCTGCAGGAATTAAGAAAGCGCTACAAACTGGATAAAATCATCCTGGGTGATGTGGCGCTCGGAGCGGTCATGAACAGTGCGGGGGATTGGAATCTGGCCCGTGAAGCCGTTCTTCGCGCCGGCTTTCATCCCCATACGCCGGCCTATAACATCCAGCGCGCCTGCGGCACCGGATTGGAAGCCATGGTTCAGATTGCCAACAAAATCGCCTTGGGACAGATGGAAACCGGGATCGCTGGCGGCGTGGATACCAACAGTGATCTGCCTTTGGAGCTGCAGCAGAGTCTTCAGAAATTCTTCCTGGGACTGCCGCAGGCGAAGACCTTGGTCGATAAACTCAAAACGGTGACAAGCCTAAGAGCTGATAGCTTCAAACCCCGAATTCCCGCTGTGGTCGAACCTCAAACCGGATTATCCATGGGTCAGCACACGGAACTCATGGTGAAGACCTGGGGCATCACCCGTGAGGCCCAGGATCGCCTCGCCTATGAAAGCCATCAGAAAGCTGCAAAAGCCAAAGCCGCAGGATTCTTTGATGATCTCATCGTACCGGTCGCGGGTGTGAAAGCCGACGGCATTTTACGGGCGGATACCACAATCGAAAAACTGGCGAAGCTTAAACCCGCCTTTGATAAAGTGAACGGAAGCCTGACAGCCGGTAACAGCACGGCTCTTACAGACGGAGCCTCTTCCGTTCTTTTGGCTTCAGAAGAAGCGCTGACGCGTTACGGCTGGAAAGCCCTCGCCCGTTTTGTGGATGCTGAAGCCGCAGCGATTGATTTCGTCGGTGGGGAAGGTCTTCTGATGGCACCGACGCTGGCCGTCAGTCGTCTTTTGGAACGCAATCAACTGAAGCTCCAGGACTTCGACTTTTATGAAATCCACGAAGCCTTTGCCGGTCAGGTTCTTTGCACTCTGAAAGCCTGGGAGGATGCCACCTACTGCCGCGATGTCCTGGGTCGCGCCGCACCACTCGGCAGCATTGATCCAGCAAAGATGAATGTCAACGGCAGCAGCCTTGCGGTTGGTCACCCGTTTGCCGCAACAGGCGGCCGCATTGTGGCCACGCTCGCGAAACTCCTTCATCAAAAAGGCAAGGGACGCGGTTTGATTTCCATCTGCACGGCGGGTGGCATGGGAGTGGCAGCTATTTTGGAAGCTTGAAATAAAGAGAGCCGGGGAATTTCTTCCCCGGCTTGAGGCATCACAGTCGTAGGCAAGGCATCATGTGAGACAGACTTAGAAGGAGTAGCCGACCGACGCGATGAATTCATTTTTCTGAAGGGTCACGTCCTTGAACTCAGCCTTTTGGGAAAGACCTGTGCCGATAGCCGATGCGGTCGAATCAATGGTTCCTTTAGCAAGAGTATCGCTGAAGCGGTAACCCAGGCTCAGGTTCACGTTCTCAGCCACATCAAAGCGTCCGCCGACACCCAGGTCATAGTTCAGAAGATCGGCGCTCTTCATTTTCAATTCGAAGCCATCTTCTTTCACGTCTTTGGGGTCAACCATGTGGTACGAAAGACCGCCAAGACCGTAGAGAGCGAAACCTTCCTGCTTATAGAAATCGAAGGTGGCGTTGGCGGCCACGGAAAGGTCACTGTACTCACCCTCATCCTTGTCGTCATAGTTCACGTAACCCACTCCACCGCCGAGACGCAGGGCATCATTCAGTTTGTACTGAAGGCTCACACCCACGCCTGGGGCTGTGACGGCCTTGGCATTGCCTTCGCTGTCTTCGGTCACCGTTTCACCGGTGATGGGATCTGTGGATTTGGTTTTGCCGGACTCCAGCTTGCCTTGTGAGCTGATCACTTCACCTTGAACTGTAAGGTCGGCACTATAACCCGAGGCAGCAAAAGCGAGAGCAAGAACGGACAGAGAGAGATTTGCGAGTTTCATGGAAGATCCTTTCTGGAATCATTCTTCGTTGCGTTGGTTGATGACGGATCTTTCATCGCGTCACGGATCTATGCTGAGCAAGAGCCGGTCCATCGCGGGATTCCAGAAATTTGGCATCAATATATAGAAATGCTGGCCGAATTGGACCAAAAATATATTCATTTTGGCATGTTTGGCCGAAGGGCCGTGTCTTTTCAAGTCGAATCTGTGTCCTGGAGGTTGTGTTCTGGAGCTGACAGTTTGCGGGGAATGGCACGATAGGGTAATGATGACGGGGCCTTGGCGGGCAAGGCCCCGGGATATCAGATGTAACCGGTTACACAGAGGTTTTCGGCAACCAAAAGAGCGCCTTTCGCGGCACCGGCTTTGGTGTTGTGCGAGAGGAGCACGTACTTCAATCCGCCGAGGGCTTTTTCTTCACGGATGCGGCCGATGTGGGTCGACATGCCACCATCCTGATCGCGGTCGATGCGCGGCTGGGGATGGAAGGGATCGTCGTGCACGGTGAAAAAGTTCTTCGGAGCCGACGGCAGATCGCCGAAGTCGGGTTTGTATTCCTTGAACGCGGCGATCGCGGCTTCGACGGTCGCAGGACGTTCGGTGGCAATGAACACCGTTTCGGTGTGACCATCGGTGACCGGAACGCGGGTACAGGTGCAGCTCACGGCGAAAGGAGCGGGAACGAAGCGATCGTCCTTCAGAGCGCCGAGGATTTTCTGCGTTTCGATCTGCACTTTTTCCTCTTCCTTGGGAATGTAAGGAACAAGGTTATCGAGCATATCAAGGGCCAGGACGCCCCCGTTACGACCGGCGCCGGAGGTCGCCTGCATCGAGGTCATGATCACGGTTTTCAGGCCGAAAGCTTTTTGCAGGGGCGCGAGCGTACAGGCCATGCCGTAGGTCGTACAGTTGGGAATGGGTACGATGAAACCTTTCCAGCCGCGTTTTTTCTGCTGCGCGCGGATCATGGAGGAATGCGAGGTGTTCACACCGGGAATCAAAAGGGGAACGTCATCTTCCATGCGGAAGGCGCTGGCGGTCGAGATCACGGGGACTTTTTTCGCATACAGCGGCTCAAGCTCTTTCGCGGCGTCTGAATCAATCGCCGTGAAAACGATGTCGATGCCATCGAGGTTCAGCTCGGGAGCCGACTCGATCATCATGTTGCGGAATTTTTCCGGAATGGGTTCCGGTTGCCACCAACCGATCTGGCCGTTCGGGGCCCGCAGCGCATCTTCATAGCGTTTGCCTGCGGAACGGGGCGAACCCGCGAAACGAACAACTTCAAACCAGGGATGATTGGCCAAAGCTGTGAGAAATTGTTGACCGGCGATACCCGTGGCGCCGACGACGGCGACTTTTTTTCTTATGCTCATCTTACGCTCCCCAAATCAAGAGGCCTTCTCAGGCGTCGGTAGTTCCCTGAATCAAGAGGCCCTTTCAAGGCTTTGACAGGCTTTTTAGCATTGAGATGCCATAGCAGAGTCCCGCCCCGGAATCCAGCAGGGAAAAGCTGGTTTGGATTGACCTGGCCTCCGGATGGTGGAGATGGAGGCATGCCCCATGCGGGGCGGAAGGTGGACCACCCTTTATCCCGGGCCCCTTCGCGGGGAATTCTCGAATTTTTCAGGACTCTTCCGACCGAAGGCACATCGAGGTAAGCATGCCGCCTGGGATACAAGGGCTTTGGGGTGCCGAGGCCTTAAACCCGAACGGTTTGGAGAAGGTTCTGCACCTCGTCCTCCGAGTACCTGAAAAATAGGCTTTCCGACTGATCAATCCGCCAAAGACCGGCGGGCATGCCCCGCTGTTTTTTAAGAAATTGCTTGCGCGTGACATAGCATTCGCCCGCATGATCGTCGCGCATGCGGCTGAAATGAAGGGCAAGGATCGCGGCTTCGCGCAGGAGCTGGGTTGGCAAGGCCTGCCGGATATCGGCCGTGACCGGGACGATCACATGCGAGCCCGTGACACCCACGGCGTGAAACCAGAAATCATTCGATCGCGCAGACTTGGTTAACTCGTCATTATCCATCGCGGATTTTCCCACGAGGATCGTATGGCCTGTGCTGGCGGTATAGGTTTTATAGGGCTTTCCAAGCGACTCGCCCGCACCAGGAGCCGAGCTGACGTTTTGAAGTTCGGGGAGCTTATATTTGCGGACCAGCTGCTGAAGGAAGGCATCGCTTTTCTGTTCGTTCTGCAGATCGTGAAGATCCTTTTCCAGGCCTTCGACATACGCGCGGGCGATTTCATAATGCTTTTGACCCAGCTCGCGACCGCGCTTCGCTTTGTGCAAAGCCGCGAATTTTTTTTCCATGTTCTGACCCACTGAGGCTTCGGGATCAAGAGGGATCACAAAGTCCTCAGAAAGACCTGTCATCGCCGGTTCCAGGCGAAGTTCAAAGGCGTCCGGTTTCACCATCCAGGCGTAACTCTGCAAAAAGGTGGCCTCCTGCTCCTTTTGCAGAACATCGGCGGCCGTCGGTATATCGGCTTTGGCCTTTTCCAGGGTTTTTTTGCTGGTTTTCAGCTTCCGCTTGAGGCGGGACGCCAGATCCTTCTGCAGCTGCGATATCGCCGTGTCGGGCGCTCCTGCTTCAGCGGGGCCTTCATCATCGGCTTTATCCACGGCATCGCCGCGCAGATCGCGCATGAGCTTCGGCAAGGCATCCGACATTCCGGCGAAGGATGGGCGGGCTTCGCCTTCATGTTTTTTGGTGAAGGTTCCCTTCTGACCGAAGCTTACATATATCGTATCATCCGGAGCGACAAGCGAGGCCAGGGGAGGCTTGCTGCATGCGAGCCGCAGCAGCCAGGGCCGATCCGTTTCCGGGCCGCTGAGAAGGGGGAGCCAGTAATCGCCCGAGGGTGGATGATGGAAAATGGTGCGGATAGTGAAGGTCGGAATATGCTTGCGAAGGATCTGAATGAAAGCGTGATTGGCATCGGCATCCGCAGGTTTTTCCGCCTGCAAGCGCGGGCCGAAGGACTGCTGCCGGAGGTCGATGAAGAGATGGGTTTTCTTGGGAAAACCGCCTTCGCCGGGAGCGCCGAAAGGCTGGCACTGAAAGACGAGGCTTGGGTCTTTCGCGACCCAGGTTTTCAGAATTCGAAGCTTATAGGGATGCGATTCAGTCATGACGTTTTCCAATATTGTCCTGGCGAACCTGCGAGCGCTTCTTTTTGCGAGGGGGTTCTTTTTCCTTGTCCTTGCCAAAGGGCTGGGGCTCATCACCAGGAAGAGCGACATAAGGATCTATGAATTCCTCCTTCATGTCCTCGTTCGGGTTATAGCCTTCGATCGGTTTGCCAAAGTCGCCCGTGGCCAGCGCAGACTCGCGCAGGGCACTGGTGATGAAATTGAGTTTGTACATTTCCTCGATGATCTGCGCATAGCGCCGATGACCGAAAGTTGTGAGCTGCTTTTGTCGAAGTCCGCGTGAGAATCGATTGGGGCTCGGCAGGACGAGGGCAAGATGCGCTCCGTCCTGGATGGTTAAAAGTTCCGGCGTCGTTTCAAAGAAATGAGCGGCCGCGGACTTGATACCGAAGACCCCGTCGCCGAATTCCACAAGGTTGATATACCATTCCAGGATCTCATCCTTGCCGAGGATGGAATCAAGGACCAGGGCCCCCAGAGCCTCGCGCAGTTTTCGAACCATGGATTTTTCAGGACCGAGGAAGACCATCTTCACCACCTGCTGGGTGATGGTGGATGCGCCGCGGGCATAACGCTTTTTTTCCATATTGAACGCGATGCTGCTGCGGATTTCCTTGAAATCAAGGCCGGAGTGTTCGTAAAAGCGGGCGTCTTCCGCCACGACGATCGCATTGATCACATGGCGCGAGACGTAATTGATGGGAACCCAGGATTCCTGGCCCGGCCCCACCTTAAAAGTCTGGGGGCCGGATTTGGGCCAGCGGACGACGAAGACAGGGCCTTTTTTCAACTCCCACACCGGCGGCGTCAGGAGCGCGAGCGTCACGAGCCCAAGGACGAACAATACCCCGAGCGCAGCGAAGAGGTTTCGCGGAAATCGCTTGAAGGATTGTAAATCCATCCACCGGGCTCCTTGAGGGTAAGGCGCTGAAGTTCAGGCATACTGCAGACTCACACCCTCACGCTTCAGACTGAACAGCGATTGACAGACGCTGTCATTCAAATCAATGCCCAAACGTTCAGGCTTGATTCTAACCTGCGCCTTCTCAAAAGCCAATTCCAGAGCGAGCGGGGTGGTGCCAGGATTTTCCTGGATCATATCCTGCAGACGCTGCAAAAGGCGCTGCTGCCGCTTCAGAGCCCTGGGATCCATTTCCAACTGGCTCGACAGCTGAATGACCGCTTTTTTCACCGCGGTCCGGCGGGTCTGCTGCAGAGGCTCCAGGCCACTGACGCGGACATTTATACTTACGCCATCGAAACCCTGCTGAATGCTGAGTTTCACCAGGACCATCGAACCGGGCTCGGGCCTTGGCACATCGGCCGGCAGATCGTTTTCAAAGGACACGGCCTCCCAGCTGCCGGTTTCGTCCTCGATCTGGAAATAATGCATCTTCTTGCCGGTTTTGGTCAGGCGTTCTGATGTTCCATTGAGGAGCGCTACGACATGCACATCTTTTTTCCCGATGTTCTTCGGAATATCGCCGACGCGCAGCTGACCAAAACGTTTCGCGTCCATGGCAAAGCATTCCGCAGGGTGGCCACTCAGGAAGACGCCGAGGAGTTTTTTCTCCTTGTGCAGCCATTCGATCGGCGACAGCGACGTCTCCGCATCGGCCGCAGCCTCTTCCCAGTCGGCAAGCTGCGCCTGCTTCGGATCATCATCGAACTCATCAAAGAGCAGTCTTTGACCCTGATTCCTGGCGGAATGATGAGCCTCGGAGTAGCGGACCATTTCGGCCAGAAGACCCATGAGGGTGGCGCGCGATTTGCCGAAGCCATCCAGGGCACCGCCTTGAATCAAAAGTTCGAGGGTTTTCTTGCCGACCTGCCGTAGGTCCACGCGTTTCGCAAGGTCCGTCAACGAATGGAATTTGCCGCCGCGGTCCCGTTCCTTGATGATGGCTTCGATCGACGAGCCACCAATCCCTTTTATCGCAGCCAAACCAAAGCCGATGGCCTTGACTTTCGGCACATCGAATTCAAGATAGCTGCGGTTGATGTCGGGCGGGAAGATCTGGAATTTCAGACGCCGGCATTCCTCGATATAGCGGACGAGCTTATCGGTGTTGTCCAAATCGCAGGTCATGATCGCGGCCATGAACTGTTCGGGGAAGAAGGTTTTCAGATAAGCCGTCTGATAACTCACAAGGCCGTAAGCGGCGGAGTGAGACTTGTTAAAGCCGTAAGCGGCGAACTTCGCCATCAGCTCGAAGATTTCATCGGCGAGTTTTTCGTCGATGTTGTTTTCCTTGCTTCCTGACAGGAAGCGGGATTTCTGCTTGGCCATTTCCTCGGGCTTTTTCTTACCCATGGCGCGGCGCAAGAGATCCGCTTCACCGAGCGAGTAGTTCGCCATGGTCGCGGCGATTTTCTGCACCTGCTCCTGGTACAGAATGATCCCGTAAGTATCGGAGAGGATGCCTTCGAGCGACGCATGCGGATATTCGATTTCCTGACGTCCATGCTTACGTTCGATGAAGTCATCCACCATGCCCGATCCCAGAGGACCTGGACGGAAGAGCGCCACGACAGCGATCACGTCTTCGAAGCGGCTCGGTTTCAGCTTTCTGAGAAGGGCCTGCATGCCCGAACTTTCAAGCTGGAAGATACCGACCGAGTGAGCCGAGGAGATGACGTCGTACACCTCTTTGCGCTCAAGGTCGATGGTGTCGATATTGAATTTCGAATCCTTGCTCGCGCGGATCAGTTTCACCGCGCGCTGGATCACTGTCAGAGTCTTCAAACCGAGGAAGTCGAATTTCACAAGGCCGACTTTCTCGGCGTTTTTCATTTCATACTGCGTGATCAAGGATCCATCAGGAGCCTTGTACACGGGAACGAGGTTCGACATGCCGCCGTCGGCGATCACGACACCTGCAGCGTGAACCGAGGTGTGGCGGCTCAGGCCTTCGATCTTCAGGGCGAGGTCGAGCATCTTTTGAATGTTCTCGTCCTTCCTGCCTTCCTCCAGGATGCGCGGCTCGCGGGCCAGAGCGTCCTTGAGCTTAATATCCAATTCATTGGGAATGAGCTTGGCAATCCTGTCGACCTTGCCGTAACCGATTTCCAGGACGCGGCCGACGTCGCGCAGCGCGGCTTTCGCCTTCATTTTACCGAAGGTTGTAATCTGGGCCACGTTATCGGCGCCGTATTTTTTCGTAACGTATTTGATCACCTCGTCCCGGCGGTCCTGGCAGAAGTCGACGTCAAAGTCGGGCATCGACACACGCTCAGGGTTCAGGAAGCGTTCGAAGATGAGGTTGAAACGCAAAGGGTCAAGGTCGGTGATACGAAGGGCCCAGGCGGCCACCGAACCGGCACCCGAACCCCGGCCTGGTCCGACGGGAATATCATTGTCCTTGGCCCAGTTGATGAAGTCCTGGACTATGAGGAAGTAACCGGGAAAGCCCATCGAGATGATGACTTCGGTTTCATATTCAAGGCGTTTCCAGTATTCCTGCTCGCGTTCCGGTGTCAGGGACTTGCCATAAAGAACGCGGATGGTTTTGATCCGCTCTTCCAGGCCTTCCTTGGCCAGGCGCCGGAGAGCGTCGGCTTCGGATTCACCGCTGGGCAGTTCAAAGCGCGGCAGGAAATATTCGCCGAACTTGAGTTCGAGTTGGCAAAGATCCGCGATTTTTTTCTGATTGGCCAAAGCCTCCGGCCAGGCGCCGTAGCGGGCTTCCATCTCGTCATTATCGAAGACATGGAATTCCGCAGTCTGAATTCGATTGCGGAGGTGCCGCATGGTCAATTCATTTTTGATGCCTGTGAGCACGGCATGCGCTTCGGAATCCTCGGGATTCAGATAATGCGCATCCGAGGTCGCGACGATATCAAGCCCATAATGCTTCGCAGCCGCAACCAAAAGAGGCAGCATCCGCTTCTGCTGCGGGATATTGTTATCGATCAGTTCAATGAAATAACCGTCCTCACCGAAGATGGAACGCATGAGCGCCACATGATCGTTGAGCGCCGTCACGATCGGAGCCAGCTCGTCACTCGGTGCCTTCAGTTCCGCTATGGGATCACGACTGTGCTGTGTGAGCATTTCCATGAGGCAGCCGAACTCTCCGCGGAGACAGCTCGACATCGCGACAAGGTCCTGGCTCATGCTTTTCAGATGCTCTTCCTTGACAGTGGGAATCGCATCCGATTCCGAGGCATTCAGATAGGCGGAACTCACCACGCGGCAAAGGCTGTGATAGCCGACTTTGGAACGAGCCAGCACCACAAGGTGGAAGGCATCCATGTTCCGCACGCGGTTGAAACCGTTCTTGCTGAGTTCGCGGGTGGCGGCTACGCCTTCCCAATAAAGCTCGGTCCCCAGAATGGGTTTGATGCCGTTGTCCTTGCATTTGCCATAGAACTCAATGGCCCCGAACATATTGCCATGATCGGTGAGGGCAACGGCGGTGTGCCCAAGCTTTTTCGCTTTTTTCACAAGGTCGCCGATCCCGATGGCACCATCGAGCAGCGAGTATTCACTGTGGACATGGAGTTGTACGTAGTTATTCGTCGAGCTGGCGTCCAATGGGCTTTCCTCGGAATGGTGGGAACGACTCCCGATTATACCTGTATGGGTCCATACAGCAAGGCGCAGGAACGGCCAGACCAGGTCCTTGTGACCTCATCGCGGGGCTACTCTTTGGTCATATCCAGATTTGGAATAAGCTTCCAAGAATTACTTCGTTCAGTGCCCCGGGCCGGGTCGTTAGGATGCCCCCTGACACATCAGGGAGGTTTGTCATGCGCCTGCGAAAGTACCTTACAAGTTTTCTCTCCGGTACGCTGCTCATTTCCAGCCTGGCCCAGGGCAAAGCCTTGCTCAATGTGTCCTACGATCCCACGCGGGAGCTTTATAAAGATATCAACCACGAATTCACCGCAGCCTGGAAAAGCAAGACCGGCGAGGATCTGGATGTTCGCCAGTCCCATGGCGGATCCGGCAAGCAGGCCCGGGCCATCATGGATGGTTTGGATGCCGACGTGGCGACTCTGGCTCTGTCCTATGACATAGATGCCATGGTGGATCGCGGACTGGTGGCTCCTGACTGGCAAAAAAGACTTGGGGAACGATCCGCACCCTATACCTCGACCATCGTGTTCCTGGTTCGCAAGGGGAACCCGAAAGGGATCAAGGATTGGAATGATCTTGTGAAACCCGGCATTGCCGTCGTGACGCCGAACCCCAAGACAAGTGGCGGTGCCCGTTGGAATTACCTGGCGGCCTGGGGTTATGCCCTGAAACAACCCGGAGGGAATGACGCCAAGGCCCAGGAATTTGTGCGCGCGCTTTATCAGAATGTGAAGGTGCTGGATGCCGGGGCGCGTGGGGCAACGACCACTTTTGCGGAAAGGCGCATCGGGGATGTGCTGCTGACCTGGGAAAATGAAGCGTTTCTGGCGCTCAAGGAACTCGGGAAGGATAAGTTTGAACTGATCACGCCGAGTGTTTCAATCCTGGCCGAACCGTCCGTGGCTGTTGTGGATAAAGTTGTGGATAAAAAAGGAACGCGGAAACAGGCCGAGGCTTATCTTCAGTATCTTTACACAGATAAGGCCCAGGACATCGTCGCTCAGCATGGTTTCCGTCCGCGGTCCGCGGCGGCTCAGAAAAAATATGAGGCCACGTTCAGACCGATCAAGTTCTTTACCATAGATGAACTCTTTGGGGGTTGGCGTGCAGCCCAAAAGAAGCACTTTGATGATGGCGGGACTTTTGACCAGATTCATGGCGTGGGCTGAACGATGACCACTGCTGCCAAGACACGATCCATCGTCCCCGGGTTTCGCCTCACGTTAGGCGTGACCCTTTTTTATTTGGTCCTGATGGTGGTTATTCCGCTGGCTGGACTGGTGTTTAAAACGTCAACTTTGAGCTGGGATCAGCTGTGGCGAACAGTCAGTTCGCCAAGGGTTTTGGCGGCTGTGCGTTTGAGCGTGGGGGCAGCCTTGGCCGCGGCGCTTGTCAATGCCGTGTTTGGAACGCTTTTGGCCTGGGTCCTGACCCGCTATAAATTTCCAGGCCGATCGCTGGTGGATGCCCTGGTGGATTTGCCGGTCGCGTTGCCGACGGCGGTTGCGGGGCTGGCCTTGACCGCCATTTATAGTGATAACGGTATGATTGGACGCTTCACGCAGGATGTCTTTGGCTGGTCAGTGGCTTTTACGCCGACCGGGGTTTTTATTGCTTTGGTCTTTGTCGGGATTCCTTTTCTGGTGCGTACGGTTCAGCCTGTTTTGCAGGATTTGGAGAAAGCGCATGAAGAGGCGGGCGCCACCCTGGGGGCTTCGTCCTGGCAGAATTTTCGCTATGTGCTTCTTCCCCAGCTTATGCCCGCGATTGTAACCGGAGGCGCGCTCGCCTTTGGGCGTGCGGTGGGGGAATATGGGTCCGTTATCTTTATCGCAGGCAATGTGCCAATGGTTTCGGAAATCGCTCCACTGCTGATCGTCAGCAAGCTGGAGCAGTATGATTATGCGGGTGCGACGGCGATTGCCCTCGTGCTTTTGGGTATTTCGATCATCATGCTGACGGCGATCAATCATCTGCAGACCCGACTTCAACGCTATCGACAACCTTTGGTGTAATCATGAGTGAATCCGCCTCGACGCTTGTTTTACAAGGTGCTGTTCTCCCCGCACGCAAAACGCTGGCTCTTTCGGTGCGTAAGCTGGTGCCGGCAGCTTTGATATTCATCGCGCTCGCTTATTTTACCCTGATACTTTTTCTGCCTTTGGTCACGGTGCTGGTCGAGGCTTTGGACAAAGGCTTTGCGTTCTATGCGGAATCGCTTTTGGAAGCGGAAGCTTTGGATGCCATGAAGCTGACTCTTCTGATGGCTGTTTTGGTCGTACCTTTGAATGCGGCCTTTGGCATTGCGGCCGCGTGGCTTTTGGGAAAGTTTCGCTTTCCGGGTCGATCCATACTTTTGACTTTGATTGATCTGCCGCTTTCTGTTTCGCCGGTCGTGGCGGGTTTGGTGTTCGTACTGATGTTCGGCGCGCAGAGTGCTTTGGGGCCCTGGCTTTTGGAGCATGATATCAAGATTATCTTTGCGCTTCCCGGTATTTGGCTCAGCAGTCTTTTTGTGACTCTTCCTTATGTTGCGCGTGAGGTCCTGCCGCTTTTGGAGGCCCAGGGCAATGAGCAGGAGGAATCGGCCGTGATGCTCGGGGCCAACGGCTGGCAGACCTTTCGTTATATCAGTTTGCCCCAGATGAAGTGGGCCTTGATCCATGGCGTGATTCTTTGCAATGCGCGCGTGATGGGGGAATTCGGGGCTGTATCTGTGGTGTCGGGGCATATCCGTGGCGAGACCAATACGCTGCCTTTGCTCGTGGAAATTCTTTACAACGAATATCAGTTCACGGCAGCCTTTGCCGCCGCTTCAGTGCTGGCTGTCCTGGCTCTTATAACTCTTGTGATCAAACGTGTAGCCGTGAAGAATAACGCGATCGTTTCGGAGCATTGAATGAGAATCTCCCTTCGTCAAATCGAAAAGGCTTTTGGTGGCACTCCAGTCCTGAAGGGTGTCAGCTGTGAAATCGAGCAGGGTGAATTCGTCACGCTTCTGGGACCTTCGGGCTGTGGCAAGACCACGCTGCTGCGCATTATCGCGGGGCTTGAAAGTGCGGATCGCGGTTCGGTCCTTTTTGATGGCTTCGATGCCGCGCAGTGGACCATTCAGGAACGCCGCGTGGGTTTTGTGTTTCAGCATTACGCGCTGTTTCCCCATCTTTCGGTGTTTGATAACGTGGCCTTTGGTCTGCGCATGCGCTCGCGTCGCACGCGTTTGCCCGAGGGCGCCATCACGAAAAAGGTGCGCGAGCTTTTGGAGCTTGTGCAGCTGGGGCATCTGGCCGAACGTTACCCGCAGCAGCTGTCCGGCGGGCAAAAGCAGAGGGTGGCGGTGGCCCGTGCCCTGGCGATTGAACCCAGAGTTCTGCTGCTGGATGAACCCTTCGGGGCATTGGATGTTCATGTTCGTCAGGATCTGCGCGAGCAGCTCCGCAAACTGCAGCAGGAGCTTGGGATCACCTGTCTTCTGGTGACCCATGACCAGGACGAGGCCCTGGCGCTTTCCGATCGTATTATGCTTTTAAATCAGGGTGTTATCGAGCAGATGGGCCAGCCTGATCAGATCTATCGGGATCCTGAAAGTATTTTTGCCATGAATTATCTTGGGTCGGTGAATGAGGTTCCGGCGCATCTGGTGCAGACCGGCCGCACGGGGAACGTTTTTGTGAGGGCGCATGACCTGGAATTATTTCCGGCCGTTAGCGGTTCGCCTCAGGCGGAAATTCGTGCGGTCGTGCCGCGCGGGGCTGTCATTCAAGTGGATTTGGATGCCTTTGATCAGGATTTTTCCGGATCTTTGCGGGTGGAAATCCCTCGGGATCGTTGGGACGGGCTCGGTTGGGATCGCGGCCAGCTTGTGTCTTGGAAAATCAAGGCGTATAAAGACTTTCAGCGCCTTGTGAGCCAGGAACAATAGGACCCCAAGCCATGAACTTTCAGCAGCTTCGTATCGTTCGCGAGACCATTCGCCGGGATTTTAACCTGACTGATGTGGCGGCTGCTCTTTATACCTCGCAGCCTGGGGTCAGCAAGCACATCAAGGATCTTGAGGATGAGCTTGGTATCGAGATCTTCGTGCGGCGGGGGAAGCGTCTTCTAGGTTTAACGCCTGCCGGTCGCGAGCTGGCCGAAGTCGTGGAACGCATTCTGGTGGATTCCCAGAACCTGAAACGCATTGCTGATCAGTTCGCAAGTCGCGATCAGGGGCATATGCTGATTGCCACGACGCATACCCAGGCGCGTTATGCTCTTCCTGATGTCATCAAAAGTTTCAAACGCAGTTTTCCGCGGGTGCATCTCGCTTTGCATCAGGGCAGTCCGCGTGAGATCGCGACTATGGTTGTGAGCGGTGAGGCGGATTTTGCGATTGCCACCGAGGGACTGGATAATATTCCTGAGATCGTGAGTTTTCCCTGCTACAGCTGGCATCATGCGGTGATTGTTCCTGTGGGGCATCCTTTGGCTCAGCTGGAAAAACTAACAGTCGAGGCGCTGGCGGAATACCCTATCATCACCTATCAGGAGGGGTTTACGGGGCGCTATCAGATCGATGCTGCATTTTCTGCGGCGGGGCTTACGCCGGATATCGTTCTCTCTGCGATTGATGCGGATGTGATCAAGACCTATGTCGAGGTTGGACTTGGCATCGGCATCATCGCTTCGATGGCCTTTAACCCAGGTCGTGATCACGGCCTGCGGCTTTTGGATACGAGCCATATCTTTGAACGCAGCGTGACCAAGGTCGGCGTGCGTCGCGGGCATTACCTGCGGGATTATTCTTACCGTTTCCTCGAAACCCTGACGCCGGAATTGAAAGAAGCCACGGTTCGCGCGGCTTTGAGTCGGGAATAACAGCCTTCCGATACATTCATTCTGTTGCTACTTTTTAAGGGCCTTATCCAAGTATCCAATTCTTTTTTCGCTTTCGTTGGCAATCTTTCGGAACGTTTTGGCAAGTGTGGCTGGCCAAGGGTCCAGCCAACTGTTTTCGCTCAAGCCATCTCTAACGTGTTCCATGATCTTGCGCCAGCGGTTGCTGACGAAGTCTCCGCGCAGACCTAATTTTTTTGAAAAAGCAGCGACTCTATCCGGAGTGATCTTGTCCCAATTGGATACTTCTGCAATCCGGAAAGCAAACTGGGAATTGTACTGAGGATAGATACTCGTGCAGATCAAGTCGTAAAAGGGAGCAAGTATGGGGCCCTGAGCCGTGTGAAGGAAAGAAAGATTCTTTGCATGACTATCATTATTGCCGATGGCAAGATTGAACCCGACCCAGTCGAGCAGGGCAAGAAGGTCTCGAGCAGCGCTGGACGAATGATCACGGATCAGATTGTAGCAGTCTGAGAAAGACGGGCCGCCGTGCTTTTCATACTTCTCTTTGCTCGGTCGACCGAGAGCCTGACAAAAGTCCTGGGTATGAATCCGTTTTATGGAATTTTCTGCGAGGCTGCGATCGAATCTCTCTATTACAAATAAAGGTATTTTTTTACCCAATATGGAAACGCGAGGTACAGGAAGTCCGCATTTTTCAGCAAGCCGCATGCACAAATATTCGTTTTCCACCGAATCCAGAAGCTTATTTCCCGAGCGAATGGGCATTTTAATGATATGAGTGGTAGGCTTGCCAAAAGGAATCGTCACTGCGCCCCTGCTTAGGCAGCATGGAATCTTTGCCTGAGCCCCAGCAAGTGAGAAAGGTGGTGGCTCTCCTTCAGGGTCAAGCGTTGCTTGAAATGGCAGGCCGTCTTCTATAGCTTTCTCAATGATCTCAAATGGAATGGGAAGGTCCTCTCTGTGACCCTTCACCTTTGCACTATTGGCCTGGGCATGGATCGACAAAGCACCTGCGCAGTCTTCACCGAAGCGTTCAAGGAAAGTAAAGTCATCAGATTCAGGTAAGCCTGCTATTCTTTCCAATTGTCGACGCTGCTCGCCCTCAGGAATTAGATTTTCAAAGAATGATGTGACGATTTTGCCTTGATACGGAGCTTCTTGAAGTGACATTGCTAAACTGAGGGCAAAAGAATCTTTTTTCTTGAGCCACTCCTGAGCGTAGGAGAATTGAAGCAGTCCATTGGATTCCTCTTCCAAACTCCCAACAAGACACTCTCCGTAGTGGATATAAAGGGTGTTCTTGCTCATTTCCATCTCACTTCGATTTGACCATTTAATATTTTGACGAGTTTAAGCACTGTTCCCAATTTGGGTTCGACCTCTCCCCTTTCAATCCGGCTTAAGCCTTCTTTGGTAAGACCGCAAAGTCCTGCTAAATCAGATTGGCTTAATTTAAGAGATTTCCGACGTCGTCTGATGAAAATGACAAATTCTTCAATAGTGTTGGGTTGTTCAGTGCCTGGTATGGTGGCCATAATCGTACTCCCTGGCGGGTACAAAAATCCAACTCCAGTATGATTTTCTCCTTGGACCTGTAGTTATGCAAGTAAAATCCAACTCCAGTTGGATTTTTTATGCTCGCCTAGTGAAAATCACTAGAAATCCAACTGAAGTTGGATTTTCACTCCAAACTGAAAATCAAGGCTGCTTTAGAAACTGGACAAGGATGGAGCGCTCCGAATCAGGAAGAGTTTTATTGGAAGATGCTGGGGGCATCGAACCGTCTTGAACGCGTAGGATGGGAACTTTTCTGAAAGCGGTTTCGTCACCTATGAATCGGTATTGAGCGGAGAGCGTGCTGTTGGTGTCGTGACAGGATGAACCTGAGCAGCTGCGTTCCAGAATGGGATTGATGTCGCTTGAGAAACTATAGGTGCTGCTACTTTCGATTGTGGAATCGGATGAGCCGCGGGCGCTGATGAGGGCCTGGGATTGAAAGATGCCGCGGAGCAGGGCATAGGGTGATTGGTCGGCCGCGGTGAGGAATGCGCTTTGTTCCTCGGTGGAAAGTGCGGACCATGGACGGCCGGAGAAGTCTTCCCATGCGCGTTTGCTCATGCATTCGGCAAAGCCGGGGCCGCGTTCGATGTAACTTTCCATAAGAGCCGTGGGGCCGGTGATGTCCTGGCCGAAGGCGTGGCCGGCCTGGGAATAGTGTTTGGGCCAGCGTTCATAGGTGCCTTGATCGTTCCAGCCGAAGAGGGTGGACGCGAGGTTGTCCATTCCGTAATGGCAAGTGGCGCATTGGGGACGGGTGACTATGGATTGACCGAGGGCGTTGGTGTCTGGGTTTACGAGCGTGCTGATGCCGCTGGTGTTGAGGGTGCTGTCGACGTCGTGGCAAAGAAGGGCATCGGTGAGGGCGCGTATGCGGGAGCGTGGGTTATTGAAGCGCCGCATGAAGGCCGGAGTTGTGGCAATGCCGGAACGCTCTGCGCCGAGAGTCGGAGCTTCGAACCAAGTTTTTTCGTTCATTGGGATCTGGCGAAGACGGGCGATCTCGGAGGCTGTCGGGGCCACCTGCCAGGGGAATACGTATTGGTTCAGAAGATAGAATTGAGCAAGAGGACGAGTGCCGTAAACGGAAGAGCTGGAGAGAAGATCTTTCCAGCTGAGCTGCTGGCTGTAAACATATGCCGCACGATGTTTGAATTCCTGGGCGAGGTCGTCCATCAGATCACGCTTCAAGGATTTGGGATAGCATAGGATTTGTTCCGGACCGCAGCCGCAGCCAGGGCGCAGAAATCCATCCGTCCAGGTGCAGCCGTAATAGGTGCTATTGATGGTGACCGACATCTGTGTGCTGACTATGTTTGAACACATGGAAATGGTTTCGTCCGCATTCAACCACCAGGCCGTGCTCGAAACGGCCGCATTCGCCGTGCAGTTGCCTTTGCTCGGGCTGTACCAGATGCCTTCGCTATTCTGCTCCAGGAAATAAGCATCATCATTCACATGGAAGTAACTGGGCGCACCCAGAAGATCGAAGAAGTACCGCGCGACACGATCCTGATGCGCGGGACTTGCGAACCATTCGTCGCGGAGCTGATCCACGGTTTTTTCCCCGTTATAAACAGCCTCGGCCTCTTCCCGCGTGGGCGGCTTGTCGCGCAGGACCTGGGACAGGTAACGGAGCGTGCGCAGGTCTTCGCGTGGGCCTGCAAAAGCCACAGTGCTCAAAAGGATCAGGACGCAACTAAGTAAGTAGACCAAGGATGCGTCCTCCGCTGATAGGGTTGGCGACTGCGGTGAATCCCATATGATCAAGCAAGGTGGCCACCAACTGCTCAGGTGTGATTTGGGTTTCCGCGGTGCGGGGAACAGGAGCACCGTTGAGCCAGCCGAGGGCCTGGGCGCTATCATCGGTGCGGCCGATCACCGTGTTGTCCTGCACGCCTTTGCCGAGCAGGATCGCAGAGGCAGAGGGCCAGTGATCCGTTCCTGATCCGGCGTTCAATTGAGGCGTCCGCACGAATTCTGAGCTGATGAGGATCGTTGTATTATCCATGAGAGACGAGCCGGGCTGCTGACTGTCTTCGGTGCTGCGGAGGTCGCTGATAAGAAGCGCGATCTGCGCCGCCACCTGACGCATCAGGCTTACGTGCTGAGTGAAATGATTGGAATGCGTATCAAAGCCATCAATGCTCAAGGTTACATAAGGGGAAAGGCCGGAAGACAAAGTGAGAAACGCGCTAGGTATCAGAGTCTGCGCACTCCAATCGTCGGTCACTCCATAACGTGATTTGATCTCGGTCGTCAGAGCCAGTTTCTGCCCCACGCCGGTCGCATAGAGCTGATCGAGTTGCGTGGCTGCTGCTTCCCATCCCGCCATGGACGCCTGGGCGGCCGCATTTTGCTGATTCTTTTGCAGGGCATCGAGCTGTTTGATCAGCTGATGCGCAGGATCAAACGATGTGGCCTTGGTCCACTGATTATAGGGACCGCGCAGCATATCAGCCAGTCCACCTCCACTTTGCGACTGGAGCGGGGGATGGCTGTACTTGCTGTCACCGAGGGGAATCGGCCCACCGAGGACAACATGCGCAGGGAATGTGCCTGCGGCCCCACCCATCAGGGCTGTCAGGGACGGATACTCGCGGGTTCGGGAAAGGCTCAAAACGCCCGAATACATATAGTTTTGTGCCAACTCGTGCGCCGTGACTTCCGTGAAAAGACCATTGATGAAAGCCGTGGGAACCAAAGCCATGACCTGCTTCAAAGGCTCGATACCCCAACCGCCGATCAGATTGCTTTTGCCGGAAACAGTGAAGGTGCTGAGGCCCTGATAGGTGCTTGTGTAGGTGGAACTGCTCGCTTTGCTCCCGACAGCGGGATCTGTGCTCAGCGCGGAATCCCAACCGCCGCGCAGAAAGATATGAAGAAAGCGCCGCCTGGGATCGGCAGCAAGGGCTCGTTCCGAAAGCATAAGAGTTGATAACGGCAGCTGGCTCCAGGCCACGGCCCCGAGGCATTTGTGCAGAAGTTCACGTCGTGTGAGAGTCATATCGTCCAAAACTCCTGGCTTGAAAGCAGGGCGTAAAGAGTCAAGGTCCACACTGTCGGTGGCCATTTTTCGCGCTGCATGATTTCAATGGCCGTGGATCGCACCAGGGATTTTTCCTCCTCTGTGGGAGGACGCCCATAGAGTCTCCAGTAGAAATCTTCAAGCTGCGCCATCCATCGGGCATCCTTGTCTTCATCGTCGCCGGGATAATCTTCCGTCACAAGGCAGTGCTGGAAAAGAATGGTGCCGGTCGCATCCGGCCTGGCTTCACGCCAGACCACAGCCGCGGCCACATCATACGCGATGCGGCGAACCAGAAGCAGTGTTTGGACTTTGGGAATGGGATCTCTTTTATGAGCACTCACAAAGTCGATGCCGCCCAGAGGAACGCCATAGGCTTCGACGAGAAGATCGTGAAAACGTCCGTCCTGATCGGTCCAGCCGATATCAAGATCGAGGGCGTCTTTGATTTGTTTGGAAATTTGCTCGGGTGTGAGACGCATGACAGCAGGCGTCAGAGACGAAACGTCGGAAGTGGACGCGGCGTCCGATTCGTTTTCCTTCTGACATTTGCAGCCCGTGAATGAACTTAAAAAACATAGCGCGAGTAAGAATTGCTTCATACCATCAACTCCATACTCCGCCTTCGGCATTTTCAGCCGGGACCTAACATTTCCCAAAAATACGAATTTTATCTCCAGTATATACGGCCGGTTAGGTCGCGACCGGAAAAATTTGCGGCGGCCTATTCGTAACCACGGAGTTCCGGCCGATAGGAAAGACTGGAGGCTTTGATGTTGAAAGCAGTCCTTATCATCCTGGCTCTGCTTCCTAGCGCTTGCGAGCAGTTCAAGCAGATGGAAGCCAAAGGTCCGCCGCCGATGAAAATCGAGCGCGTGCTGAAGTGCAACAAGTATAAAACCTGTGTTGTGGTTTTCAGCAATGGATCGCAGGGTCTGATGACGAGTCCGAAGGAAGGCGAGTACGGATGCAAGAGTATCAGTGCCTACTCTTACATCCGCTGTGATGGGCCTTAAATCTTATTCCCACTCAATCGTGGCAGGCGGCTTGGTCGTGACATCGTAAACCACACGGTTGATCCCGTTGACCTTCCGCACAATTTCATCCGACACACGAACGAGGAAACTGATCGGCAGATCACCGACGCCGGCAGTCATGCCGTCCGAGGCCGTCACGGCGCGCAGGGCGCAGGTCTTTTGATAGGTGCGATTGTCACCCATCACGCCGACGGATTTCACCGGCAGAAGCACAGCAAAGGCCTGCCATACAGCATGATAAAGATTCTCTTCACGCAGCTTTTGGATGAAGATGGCATCCGCTTCCTGAAGAATGCGCACGCTTTCCGGCTCGATTTCACCCAGGATACGAACAGCAAGACCCGGACCTGGGAACGGATGGCGATCGACCAGCTGCTCGGGAATGCCGAGCTGACGACCGATGGCCCGAACCTCATCCTTGAAGAGGTAACGGAAGGGCTCGCAGAGTTCGAGGTGCAGTTTTTCAGGCAGACCACCGACGTTGTGATGGCTCTTGATCACTTTCGCACCGGCGCCATGACCCGCGGATTCGATCACGTCCGGGTAAAGCGTTCCCTGGCCGAGATGCGTAAAGCCGCTCTGCGATTTGGCGAAGGTTTCGAAGACCTCGATGAATTTACGGCCGATGATTTTCCGCTTCTGCTCGGGATCACTGACCCCTTTCAAAGCCGCGTAAAATTCCTGGCTGCGATCCAGAGCTGTCAGGTGAACGCCCAATTTGGCAAATTCATTGACGACCCACTTGGCTTCATCCTTGCGCAGAAGACCATGATCCACAAAGATCGCATGGACCTGCTCATAACCGAGAGCGCGGGTCAGAAGCACAGCCGCGACTGTGGAATCAACGCCACCGGACACGGCCATCAGAACCTTGCCTTTGCCGACGTTTTCGCGGATTTTGGCGAGCGAGGATTCCATCATGCAGCCAGCATCCCAATTCAGGGGTGCCTTGCAGATATCACTGATGAACGCTTTCAGAAGGTCGGCGCCGTGTTCGGAATGCTGCACTTCCGGGTGGAATTGAAGACCGATCCACGGACGCTCCTTATGGGCCATCACAGCCACCACACCATCATCGGTGCGGCCGAGGACTTCAAAGACACCGCTGCTGTCTTCCACGTCATCGCCGTGGCTCATCCAGACGGTTTGCACCTGGGGGAGTTTTTTCAAGGACGCGGCATAAGCAGGAGCGCGATTCAATTCGAGTTTGAGCTGCGCCCGACCATATTCCCGCTGGGTCCCGCTGCGGAGTTTGCCGCCCGAAACGCCGGCCATCAGCTGCATGCCGTAGCAGATGCCGAGGACGGGTTTGGAACTGTTTTTCACCCAGTCCGGCATCGTACGTGCGCCTTCATCCGTCACCGTATCGGGACCGCCGGACAGGATGATGCCGTGGTAGTTGAAATCTTCAAGAGGCGTGGAGCGGGTGCCGTCGATGACTTCAGCATAAACGCCCAGTTCCCGCAGACGGCGGGTGATCAGGAGCGTGTACTGCGAACCGTAATCGAGAATCAGAATACCTTCATTGACAGGTCTTTGCATGCTGTGTTGCATCGGTGGCCTTCTTTCAATCAAGTTTATAGTTGGGCGCTTCACGCGTGATGTAAACGTCATGAACGTGACTTTCGCGCAGACCGGCTGAGGTGATCTGAACGAAATCGGCGCGCTGATGCAGATCTTCAATCGTCTTGGCGCCGCAGTAGCCCATGGCCGAACGGATGCCGCCGAGGAGCTGATAGATCGTATCCGAAAGTGTTCCACGGTAAGGAATACGGCCTTCGATACCTTCCGGCACCAGCTTGCCTTCCTCGACATCACCCTGGAAGTAACGGTCACGGCTGCCCTTGCGCATCGCGCCCAGGCTGCCCATGCCGCGATACTGCTTATAGCTCTTGCCTTGATAGATGATCAGCTCACCCGGTGCTTCATCGGTCCCTGCAAAGAGCGAACCGATCATCACAGTCTGCGCACCTCCTGCGAGGGCTTTCACGATGTCGCCGCTGAATTTGATGCCGCCATCGGCGATCACGGGAACTCCGAGACGCCGGCCTTCGGCAGCGCAATCCATAACGGCCGTGAATTGAGGAACACCGATCCCGGCCACGATACGGGTGGTACAGATACTGCCGGGGCCGATGCCCACTTTCACAGCGTCCGCACCCGCTTCCACGAGAGCGCGAACAGCAGCAGGAGTGGCGACGTTTCCGGCGATCAGATCGAAGCTATGGCCAGCGAATTTTTCACGCAGAGTCCGCACGGCGTTGATCACGCCCTGGGAATGACCATGCGCGGTATCCACGATGATGACATCGACACCCGCTTTGATCAAAGCCTCGGCGCGTTCCAGGTAGTCTCCACCGGCACCCACGGCGGCACCGACCAGAAGGCGACCCGAACTATCCTTGGACGCATTGGGGAAGGTCTTCGATTTAACGATATCCTTGACTGTGTACATGCCGATCAGAGTCTTATCGGCGTCCAGCACGGGCAATTTTTCAATGCGGTGCTTGTGCAGAATCTCGACCGCTTCATCGGGGGTCGTATTCTTGGTGCAGGTGATCACGTCCTGGGTCATCACCTCGCGCACGAGACGCTTGGGATTTCTTTCAAAACGCAGATCGCGGCCTGTGATGATACCCACGAGGCGACCGTTTTCGACTACCGGGAAACCCGAGAACTTCTCGCGCTTCATGATCAGGGTCACATCGCCGATCGTGGCATCCGGCGACACCGTCACAGGATCTTTGACGATGCCCGATTCACTTTTCTTGACGAGCCGCACTTCCTCGGCCTGGTCCACAGCGCTCAGGTTTTTATGGATAATCCCGATTCCACCGGCTTGCGCCATGATGATGGCAGCTTTGGCTTCGGTTACGGTATCCATGGCGGCGGAGACGAGGGGGATTTTGAGCTTAAGATGGCGCGTGAATTGTGTTTCGAGCTTGGCTTCGTGAGGGAGGATCTCGGAATGTTGCGGCACGAGCAGGACATCGTCGTAGGCTAAACCGATTTTGAAGGGTCGGCTTATATCAGTCATAGTGACCTTCCTTATGCTAGAGGGGTCCTTTATAGAGCTGTTCATATCTTCATATAGTTATCTTTGCCGTAGGCGGGTTTTCGATTTAAGGGCGGATACTAGCACCATCCAATTCGCAAGGGAAGAGCTGTTCCGAGGAAAAATTCGCTGAAAACGTCCGCGGGGTCGGGCCCCTCTGCTTGCTTTGCACGCCAGTTTGCGCTAAAAACTCCTGTTTCGCACCGTGAGGTGAATCACCCGCTTGCCGAGGTTTTTGTGAATCAGAAACAGCTGGAACAGGAAATCGCCCGCCGGCGAACCTTTGCTATCATATCCCACCCTGACGCCGGTAAAACGACGATGACAGAGAAACTCCTCCTTTACGGTGGAGCTATCAATATGGCTGGATCCGTCAAAGCCAAGCGTTCCAAGAAGTTCGCAACATCGGACTGGATGGAATTGGAAAAGCAGCGCGGAATCTCGGTCACGAGTTCGGTGATGAAGTTCCCCTACATGGACTGCGAGATGAACCTGATCGATACACCAGGTCACCAGGACTTCTCGGAAGATACCTACCGGACCCTGACCGCGGTCGACAGTGCGCTGATGCTGATGGATGCGGCGAATGGCGTGGAAGAGCAGACCAAAAAACTTTTCGAAGTCTGTGCGGCGCGAAATACGCCGATCATGGCGTTTATCAACAAGATGGACCGGGAAGGCCGCGAGCCCTTCGCTCTGCTCGAGGAAATTGAAACGACGCTGGGCATTGCTGTCACCCCAGTGACATGGCCAATCGGCATGGGCCCCACCTTCCGCGGCGTTTATCATCGGATTCACAATCAGCTTTTGATCTATGAAAAGGATGCCGAGCGTTCCCGCCCTGTTCCCCTGAAAGGTTTGACGCTGGATGCGCCGGAAGTGGTGCAGGAACTCGGCGCGGAACTCGCGGAACAGCTGCGTACGGAAATTGAATTGCTCGACGGTGCCGGCGAGATTTTTGATCTCGATCGTTATCGCTCAGGTAAATTGGCTCCGGTGTTCTTTGGTTCGGCTTTGAATAACTTTGGTCTGGAGCCGCTTCTGGAGGCTCTGATCAACACCGCTCCGGCTCCTTTGCCGCGGGAGGCCCAGGAACGCGTGGTGCTGCCGAACGAAGAGAAATTTTCCGGCTTTATTTTTAAAATTCAGGCCAACATGGATCCGAACCACAGGGATCGCGTGGCGTTTATTCGCATTTGCTCGGGTTATTTCCAGCGCGGGATGAAGGCGCATATCGTGCGTCTGGGCAAGGAACACCGGCTGGGCCGTCCGACCCAGTTTATGGCGCAGGATAGAAGTTTGGTGGATGAGGCCTTTGCCGGGGACATCGTCGGTATTCACGATCCGGGCGTCTTTAAAATCGGAGATACGTTGACGGAAGGCGAGAGTCTTCATTACACGGGTGTTCCTGTGTTTGCCCCCGAACATTTTTGCCGCGTGACGCTGGCCGATCCGATGAAGTCGAAGCAGCTTTACAAGGCGCTCGATCAGCTGTCGGAAGAGGGTGCCGTGCAGGTGTTCCGTCCGATCTACGGAACCGAGCAGATCCTGGGCGTCGTCGGTATTCTGCAGTTTGATGTGGTGCAGTATCGCATTCAGCATGAATACGGCGTGCGGGTGAATTTCACGCGCTTGCCTTACGGCGCGGCGCGCTGGGTTTTCTGCGACGATGAGAAAGCGATGGAGGAATTCACGCGAGCCCAGGCGCATGTGATGTGTTTGGATCAGCATGAACAGAAGGCGATTTTGCTGGAGGATCTTTGGAGGCTGAAGTTCCTTAAGGAACGATTCCCGAAGATTACGTATTCAGCGACTTCGGACAGCGTGAAGGCTGAGAGTTGAGACCTCTTCGCAGTTAAAACGAACAAAGGCTGAGATCAGAATCTCAGCCTTTTTTAACGATGGGGCAAATATCACTTACTCGGTCGGCAGAGCCTGAACCGAGAATGCCGCGCGGGCCCGAGTGACCCAAATACGATAGCGGCCTGTGCCGGGATATTTCACTTGAATGGCATCATGGCCGAAGAAGCGGGCCACAGCCGGAACCTGCATGAAGTTGATTTTTGCAGGTTCGTCCGGTCTTTCCACATAAGCGCCGAGGACTTCGCTGGAACCATTCCACTGGTCAAGTTCGGTGGTCCTGAGCAGCATGCAGCGGTCGTGCTCGGAAACCATCCAATTCTCTTTCACATCATAGTCGAGGAAGTAGGAGATGCATTGGGCGTCATCACAGGAGAGCCGCGACTCTTCATTCAAACTCCAGCTGGTGGCATTGCAAAGGAAGTAAAAATAGGGCGCTCCCTCTACGTGAGGAAAAGTCTGCAGAGACTGGGATTGCGCTCCCGAGGCGAAAAACAAAGCAAGAGCGGTGAAAAAACGTTTCATAGTTTGACCCTCGAATAGGAAAAATCGATCATGCAGGCTATGACAAGCAGAAGGGCAGAAAATGAACAAGCATTTTCTGCCCTTTGACGTTTGAGGATGACCCAGCGGTCTGGGTATTTTACGGAATGGTCGTTAAAGATCGAGCAGGAAGGTCTCCAAATCCTGTCGCTCGCTGGCGTTGAGAGCTTTATAGGCATTCACCGAAGACTCCGCTTCACCCCCATGCCAGAGGATGGCTTCGATCAGGCTTGCGGCGCGACCATCGTGCAGCCATTGCACCCGGTTGCGATCCGCCGTGCGGTGCGCATCCTGCCACAGAAGGGCGATGTTTCCGGGTGGGAATTCCCTTTGATGGGAATCGGTCGCATGACGTACGTTTTTTAAGCCCCAGAGGGGAGCCGTTCGCCACAGGCGTCCCAGGTTGCCAGGAGTGTCATCGGCAAGGTCCGGGCCCATATCATGCAGCAAAAGATCGGTGAAAGGCTGAATGTCCTGATAGGCGAGTTCAGGGAAGCGGCTGGGGCCTGTTTTCAAGGCTTTTACGTGGCAGCTTGCGCAGTTCAAACGATCAAAGATTTTTTCTCCACGTTGGACTGCGGGATCTGCAGGCCGCATGCGCGGCGGCATACCGAGCAAGGCCACATAGCTTTCCATATCGCTGAGGGCCTGATCAGGAAGAGGGGCCTTTCCACTTTGGCAAGGACTCATGCAATCAAGTTCATTTCGTTCCCTGCTCAGCACTCCCATATCACTGCGCAGGGCTTCGGCAATCTGATCGACAAGGCTGACTTTATCAGCTTTCCAACCAAAGCGTCCGGGTTTGCCGTTAAAGGTGCGAAGCGTTCCATTGTTTTGCGTGGCAAGGTTTTGCAGCGTGGAATCCGGAACCGCTTCCAAAAGACCAAGACCGATCATGGCCAAGGGTCGGCGGGGAGAAAGACCTGTGGCTCCATCGGCCATTGAGCTTTCGACTTTAAAAATAGGCTTTCTGAGAACGACTTCCGTGCCATCGTTCAGGCGCATGGTTCGCGTTTCCCAGCGATCCATAAGCAGGCTCCCTTCACGGTCGGGGCCCGCGGTCTGGAGCTGCTGACCGATACGGTCATGCGCGGCTCCCGTTTTGATGTCAAAGGTCTTGACGACGGTCGTATGAATGGCATCACCAGGCGCGGGCAGGAGAGCGCTTCCATTGTTCAGGTGACAGCTGCTGCAGCTCCTGACATTGTATGCGCTGGAGGCAAGTCCGCTCCTTTTCTGCCTGTCCTCTTCAAAAAAAGGCGAGGGTTTATCATCGGAATCATCGAGCAGGTGCTGGCCGCTGACCATATCGGTATGAAACCAGGTGCGGCCGTTCATGAAGTTTTGAGAGTTGGCTGGAGTCACATTCCAGGCCTGCTGCTGCAGGGCTTTCCACGGTTCCAC
>NZ_DASTAT010000077.1 GCF_035712445.1 Oligoflexus sp.
GAACGGCGATAATCGGCGTCGACTTTTTCAGATCGCGCGCGATCGAATCCAGGCCGCGCGAAGCCTCTTCGATCAGCACCGCAAGGGAATCGAAGCAGAGGTCTCCGAGCTTATCGGTCATGGCTTTCAGGGTCTGCTCCTGCTGCGGACTCACGGATGCAGGGGGAATGGTCTGCAGGAAATAAAGGGTCTGCTCCAGTTTCGCGCGTGAGATCTTGACCAGCTTTTCCGAACTGTTCCAGCCCAGGCGCTCTTCACCGACCAGCTGATAGTGCTGCAGGATGCGATGTACTTCATCCAGATCCGCCATCAGTTTTCCATCATTCCATTCCACTTCATCCCGCTGGAGCGCCGCATAATACTGCTCGACATCATGCGCCGAGCTCGATATGGATTTTAAGGAGTAGGTGCGGGCGGCGCCTTTGATGGTGTGCATATTCATGAAGAGCCGGCGGATGACTTCCGAGCGGGGCTCGGATTTATTCAGGATGATATCCCGGTTTTCGGCAATGTATTCCTTGGTCTTGGACAGAAAACGCTGGAACTTCTCTTCGGGGATTTGCACGAGTTCGATCAGGATGCGTATGTCCTCCTCCCTTTGTTCAGCAACGGTTTTAAGACGGCGAACTTCGGTGACGTCGCGCAGGCTGACGAGGATTTTCTCGACCTGAGCTTCTTTATTGACGATGGGATTCCAGTCGACTTCGAAGATGCTCTTGTCCCCTTCGGGAGTTTTTTGAAAGCTCAGCTCTTTGACAAAGCTGTCTTCATTCATCTCATAGGCCAGAGTGCTTTCACCCAGGGTGGCATCCAGGGCGGCTTCGATCTGGCTCCTGCTGTCCGCATTCAGATTGGATTGTTTCAAGAGCAGCTGATCCAGGGTTTGACCTGTGATGTCTTCCTTGCCGAGCAAGTGGACCAGATGATCGGAATACTGGTCACCTGCCTGCTTGAAGGGAGGCACCAGGGTGAAAATACCCTGTTTGATATGCTTCAGTATGGATTTGATATCCCGGGTCTGACGCTCGACTTCTTTCTGCAGTTCACGGCCGAGTCGTTCCGATTGATGAAAGGCTTTCGTGAAACGCAGGGCCACGATCTGTGATTGCATCAGAACAAAGAGAGCCACACCATAGGGAAGCACCATGGTGCCTTCTCGTATCTTCATAAGTATGGTGGCGTCATGGGTAAAGGCCGCGAGGAGCATGGCGGAACCCAGCAGAGAAAGAAAGGCGGCTTCTTCCTTCTGACGCCAGGCGCGGGTGACTTGAATGAGAATGCCGAAGCTGAGGACCCAGCCCATCTGAAAAACGCGGAACACCAGGATCGGCATGCTGGTTTGCATGAATACCAAGGGAAAGACAAGCAGAGCCGCGTAGGCCCAGCAGAAGATTTCGAAGGATCGCCAGGACTGCTTCGGAAAGTTGGCTCGAACAAAGCTGTTCAGGGACGCGGCCATGACAGGACCGGCCACGAAGTAAGCGCTGCGATGGAGCCAAAAGTAAAAGCTCGTGGGTTCATGCAGGAATGTTAAAAGATTGGGAACATGGCGCACGTACTGAAAGGCGAGGGCGAAACAGAATATGCCGAGATAAAGGCTGCCGTAATCCGTGCGGCGATGCAGGAAAAGGCTTAGATTGTAGAGTCCGATGATGACGACGATACCCAGGAGGAGCAGGTTGATGATCTTATTGCGTTCCTGGTCACGCTGCAGGTAGGAAAACTCGGAGAATCCTGCGTCGAAGAAGAGCCCGCCCTGGATCCAATGGAAGTTCGCCACCTGAATCAGAACATAAACGGTATCAACGGATGGATCCGTCGGCAGCCTTGCATAGCGGGCGTCCTGCTGCGGTATACTGGTTTCTTCGCTGGTGCCGACCACACCGTTTTCCATGGTCAGGATAATGCGGCTGGGATTTTTCGCATCCAGGATCCAGAGTCTATAGCTGCTGGATGCGAAGGGCATATAGAATGCGAGGTCGGGTATCTTCGTCAGCCCCTGCGCTTCGATCAGATAGGTCGCATAACCCAGGCCACCCACCTCCCGGCCGCTGGCAGGATCTTTGAAATCATTCCAACCGCCGGGGACTTTCAGATAGACCGGAGGCTCGTTCAAGGCCTGAGCCACCTGATCCGGCGTGATCAGCCGCTTCCAGAAAAAACGCCATTCGCCTTTCAGAAGCAATTCCGCTCGTCCGCTGCGCTCGGTGTACTGAGCCACGCCTGGAACAGCAGCCCCAGCTTCCGGCAGCAGCTGCAGCAGGAAAAGAAGTCCCAAGAATACACAATTGAGAAGGGAACCCAAGCGCTTCAAGTCGCAACCTCCAGGCTTACGCTTAGTTTAGCAGATGCACCTGGAAAAGTTCGACCTAGGCAAAACACACCGTAGACAATTATTCCTATTCAATCCCCGGATAGCAAACGCCGCAGGTCATGAGGCAATTGCCGTCTGGGACCATCCAGGATTCGCCGCACTTGTTCCAACTCTTCTGCTGCGCACAGGAAAAATCTTTGTTCGGTGAGCGATCGGAGCATGATACGGGTTCATGGTGCTTCAGGGTTCTCATAAGGGTCGCGTGCTCTTTTAAAATGCCCAGGGTGCTGTGATCGCTATCATAGACACCGTACCAGCCCTGATGTTCATGCGGTGGATCACCGAGCCAGGGATCGCCTGCGCGCCACAGCTCCCCTGGTGCGCGCGGCCGACCTTCACCCGACCAGGCCCAGAAATAGGCGGCATTCAAGGGGACGCCGCTGCGTGCGGCCCGCAGAACTTCATCGAGTATCATACGATAGTATTGATCCCGCCAGCTGACAGGACTGTCCGCGGCATAGCTGCGTTGATCGCGCGCCAGGCCGAATTCTTCGAGAACCATCGGTTTTTTAAGGGCCTGGGCTTTGGCGATATGCGTGCGGATGTAGTGAAGCGTTTTATCCCAGGCTAAAGAGAAAGTCGTCTCGGGCTGCAGAGGATCATACCAGCCAAAGTTTTCAGGCCAGATGTGTATGGTTCCGTAATCAATGTTGCGGAAGTCGTGGTCGATATAGTAATCGCTGTTCGAATACTGAGGATGGGGCGTGTCGCCTTCAGCCCCAACGGTGATCAGTTGTTTGGGGGCCAGTTTTCGGATCAGGGTGGAGCTGGTATCGATCCATTGGTAGAAGGCCGCTGCTTGATTCATGGCGCGCGGCTCACTGCAGAGTTCCCAGGCCATGATCGTGGGATCATCGGCATAAGCAAGGCCGGTTAGCGTATTGGTGCGGCTTACCAGGGTGCGGACATGGTCTTCATAGAGCTTGCGCGCCGGGGCATAGGCATAGAAATTGGCCACGAATTTTTGATAGGAATCAAAGTCACCGTCGAGGGGTGGCGGGTAGGGGATGCGATCAGCGAAACCGCTCCAGACGAGATACTGGCCAAGGCCTCCTGACCATTCCCAGAAATTGCCGAGGGCCAGCACCGCCTTCATCTCGCGTTTTTGCAGTTCCACGAGCAGGAGATCCAGACCTTTCAGGAGGGCTTCATTATAGACGCCGGCCGCGTTTTGCAAAGAGGGGCGTATGCGAATGGGTTCTCCGTCCGGTCCTTCGCTGCCGGCGAGAATTCGCAGATTGGTGACGCCTATTTCTTTCAGCCGGTCGAGTTCACGGCGCAGGCGGGCCTGGGCTTTGGCGTCGCTGGCATCCCCGAGATTCATGCCGTACCAAAAATTGGCTCCTAAAAAGTGATAGGGCTGGCCCTGAAGATAAAACTGCGTGCCGCGGACTTCAACGAAATCGCCTGGCATGGGGCCCGCCCACGCCAGGGATTCGAGGATCAGGGTGCAGAGTAGAATCCATAGTTTCATGCTGACGCCTCCTGTGGGTTTCTGCGGGAATGTAGCAGAAGGAGGGGGCCAGCGCTTTACAAACCTTTTTTGACTTCTTCCAAAGCGCCAACTGTGAGCGAAAGGAGACTGTTATTCATAAAGGGCTTGTAGGCTTCGGCGTGGGCCATGGCTTCCCTTTGGCTGATATTATAGATCCGCCAGCACGAAGACGGATGGCTGGCCGCACCACGTGGAGGCAACTGGCCCTTTGCTTGCAGCGCGCTGCATTCTCCATCGCTGCGGCTCTGGGCCATCAGAACATTATGAATGGATGTGAAGCGATCCGGTCGAAAGCCTGCCCGCAAATAAAACTCATAACCAACCTCATCCGCCTCCTGCTCCTTCCAGTTGCTTGCCGCACCAGGACCGTCCTGAATCAAATCCTCGCGCGGGATGTCCCTGAGAGCCTGATTCAACTCGCTCATACGGCTGCGAACAGCCATGAGTTCAAGGTCGCTGCGATCCAAAATAGGTATGATATCGTTCCAGGTTGCGTTTTTCTCCATGACCGCGCGATCATCATCATCGTATTTCAGATGATCCCGAAGGCTTGTAACATCATCCAAAAGCCCGGCTTTTTCCTGCAGGGTGGGACCGACTTTAGTGAGCAGGCTCCGCATGTCCGCGACGATAGACTTGAGCCAGACAGCCCCTTTCAAAGCCGCGATCGCATCCAGAAGCGTCGGGTCCTTTTTCAAAGCCGCGATCAGATCAGGATAGAATGCAGCCTTGCCTTCTCGATATTCATCCTGTTTTTTTGCGAGCTCGGCTTTCAGTTCGGTGACCTTGCTGCCGGCCACCACCTTTTCATGCTCCAGGTCATAGCGGTGATCCATGGTGATATGCGCCAGCTCATGGGCCAGCACCGCGGCTATATCCGCGTCATGGTCCACGGCCATGATAAGGCCCTTGGTCAGATGGATTTCACCATTTTCAATATAGGCGAGGCCGTTGATCTCATCGTCCTGATCGAGGCGCAGGCAGAAGTTCGCAGGAGCCAAGGGGCCCTGAAAAGTTCCACTGTTGGACGTGACCAGTTTTTGAAAGAGGGTTTGCATATAGAGGATGGCGGGAGCGTTTGCATCTCCCTTTTCGCAGGCCTTCAAGGCCGCCCGAGGGCGCGTGGTTTGACCGAAGGTGTGGTCGAGCGAACTGGACTGGGACGCGGGTTGACAGGCGATCTGAAGCTGAAGACTCGATAAGCATAGGAAAAGGCGCGTGGTTCTTCTCATAAGTGGGCCGCTCCAGCAGAAGTTGGGCGCGTTATCGGCACTTTTTGAGAAAGCTTGAGGGCCAGGAACGGAAAAAAGTCCGTCCTGGCCCGGTTTTTTTAAGAAAGACTGGTTCCGCTTACGAGCAGCGTCTCCAGGTCAGACCGAAGACCTGCGTGATCTGGCCGTCGATGGAATCGTTGGTGATGAAACCGCGAGCTTCAGGATAATAAGCGCTGTTGGTGTTGGCGACGCGGATTTTTGTGTTCAGGTTCAGCGCACGGCTGACACCGCAGGGCGACCAGACGGTGGTGGCCAGGCCCACGCTATCGGAATACACGTAATCGCTTTCATAGGGACCGCTCATGGTCGAAGCGAAGCGGCTGGTGCGGCCTTGGCCTTCGAAGGAGTAATCCACCGAGTGCTCGGCCTTCACGCCTTCGTCGAGCTGCATGAAGCCGCGGTAGTAGAAGTTCGCGACCGAATACTGCCAGCCGGCCGGGATGTTGAGGGTGACAGTCGCTATACAGTTTTTGCGGCCTTGAGTCAGGCTGATTCCAGGGCCGGATTCCGCGATGAATTCGGAGAACGTGAGGGTGAACGCCTGCTTGTCTTCCGACACGTTTTGCGCGACGGTGCCCAGCGGGCAGCCTGTGCCGTTATATTGAATTTTTTGAATGGTGATGGGCTCGGAAGGGGCCAGGACGGGAATGGTATCGACAGGGTTCACGGGCAGTCTTTCTTCAGCGAAAGCAGCAGAAGCCGTGAGAAGAGACAACGCAAGAGCAAGACGACTCGTTCCAACGATCATGAAGAACCTCTCTTTCGAAAGTTTGATGTGGAGAAATTTCCTGTCTCCATATTCCAACGCTTGAGTTTTTTTTCAAGGTAATTGCTTCTGATGATGGGGTTTGTGTTCTGTCGTCAAAGGAACAGAGGACAAGGCTTTGACCGTAAGATTTACTAAGATGCCGCCATCCCCTCCATCGTGTTAAGATCCCGCGCAGTGAACAGGAAAAATTTTCCAAAAAGGGGAACGCATGAGTTATCAACTGGAACAGTATCGGCAGTATTATCGGGACAAGGTCATTCCACACGTCTACTCAGGGCCGCTGCATTTAACCTTCACGATGACGAGTCTTTCCGTCACTGCCGTTCTTTTATTCAGCCGCGTGCAAAATCCAGCATGGAGCGAGCTGCTCCTCGTTCCCCTCATGCTCCTGCTCGGTGAGCTGGTCGTTTTCGTGATTCACAAATATCCTTTGCATAGGCCGCTGCACTTTGTTGCGCCGTTTACCTTCAAGATCCATGCGCTGCAGCATCACCGCTTCTTTACGGACGCCTGCGTGACCTGGCGGGATTCCCGGGATTTTCACATCATGCTGTTTCCGCCTTTCGCGATCGTGGGTTACATCACCGTGGGCGCTCCTTTGCTCTTTGGTCTTTTTTATCTGCTGCTGGGCCTGAATGCCGGTTACCTCGCGGCGGGTATGGGTGCGGTTTACTTTTTACTTTATGAGCTGGTGCATTTTTGCTCGCATCTGCCCGAGGATCATTGGGTGATGCGCTTCGGCTGGATGCGTTATCAGCGGGAATTCCACCGGCTGCATCATGATCCGCGCTTCATGGCGAGCCATAACTTTGGTGTGGTTTACCCGCTCTGGGACTTCGTTTTCAGGACGGCCATCAGACCCGCGCCAGCCCCACGCAGGGCCACAGCAGACCTGTAGTGACAGCCAGTAAGGCGGCTCCATCCAACCCGGGGGAGGAGCGCCGAAGCGTGTAATTCATGATTCCCATGCTTTACACGGAAGTCGTGAGAATATTTTCTTAAAGTTTCAAGATTAGAGTTTGAAATTTTTCTGGAAGGAGATATCGCAGTTGATAGTTGGCTTTTTGGTGGAAACAGAGGATTAGGTCCTTCTATCTCCGGGAACCCGGAGCCTTGCAATATCGACAAAGCAGACCCCGACGCTCCATTTGGAGATTTGTGAGGGCATCATGTAAAACCTGCATCAAGTTTTTCCTTTGGATTACCCGGTATTTTCCGGTGGTCGCTACCTCAGGGCGTTCGATCATCTTCATGATATCGATTTCCCCGCTAGCTGTGTTACAGGCGCTGGTCGTATCAAGCTCATCTGGATGGCATTTTATGTCTTTCTCGTCTTGTCTTCGTCCTATCATGGTGAGTGATGCCTGGGATAAAGTTGCTGTTCAATCTGAAATGGACTGGCGCGGTAATTCTTGTGGCCCTCAGGGCGCTATTAGAAGCAGCGTTAGCAGTTATAGCAATGTCACTAAAGAATAGTTGTTTAAATTATTGAGCCTTTTGAGGCTCCAAGGTCAATTCGATTTCTGCACCACCCCTTAAGATCTTAAGGGTGACAGTAGCGTCGCTTTTTAGAGTCTTCAAGAGTTCGACGACTGATTCAGCATTTTGTAGTGCCTTGCCGTTGATTGATTCGATGATATCATTGTTCACAAGTCCTGCTTTGGCATAGATCGAGTTTTCTCGAATGCGGGTAATACGAAATCCTTTGATCTCGCTGTTCTCAAAGTTGGGCTCCGCCTTGGCGTCCATGAGGGCCTTTGGCTTTTGAGCTGTGTCAGCAAAGCTTGCCAATGAATAGGAGAACGTCATGGTCAATGTTAGTGCTGAGTACAGAATGATCACTGCAAGCTGAGCAGGTTGGAGATGGTGCCTCATCCTATTTCTAAGCCTCCGCGTTTTTTTTGTCTGAATCTTTTTTATCCAGACTACACTGCCTTTCCAGGACTTTTCGGATTCTTGATAGCTCGGTAGCGATCTGAGCGACCAACGGCATAAGAAGAATAGCGGCAAACATTACGGTATAATCAGACATTTGATGATCCTTGGTTAAGGCTTTTTTGAGGCATGTGCCGCATGACAGCAATCTCGTCGGTTGGTCGATGTTCAGGTTGAAACATCGATGTCATTCTCTTGCGGGAGGATGTCCATGCTCCCAAGGTGAAGCTCACCCACGGAAGTGGTCGAACTTTATCTCGACAAATGGGGACTTCTGAAAAGTGAGGAGTCGGGACAGACAGTCTTAGTTTCCGGATTTCAGCATTTCTTCCTGCTTCGCTACGGCCAGGTCCAACACTGCCAGATAATATTCGAAGGCCTGCGATGCAAGGCCCAATCCTTCCATATCCCCCTTCTCCTGGTCCTTCAGTAGTTTATCTGAGGCATAGCGCAGGCACTGGCCCAAATATATGCGTGTGGGACCATTCTTGAGCGAGTTGAGTTTGTCTGCCGTATCCTGACCCGAAACGAAGAATTCACCAGTCCAAGGGGGTATATTGAAAGAAGCTTCTTCCGGATAGACTCCAAGGTGACCAGGATTGCAAAGTTTACTTGCAGCTTCAGCTCCTTTGAGCCCGCTGGTATGCACGACAAGCTGTGAATGATCCAGGGCAGGGGTCTCACGCTTTTTCCCGGAGCAGGTATAGGCGCACATCAAGCTGGCCGTTAGCATCACAAAAATAGTTTTCTTCAGCATGGTTGGTCCTTCAAAGGGTTCCTTCCGTGGACGTTCTACGCGCTGCAATATTGCATATTTTTAATGCGCCACAAAGACTAGCCATCCCTAAATGGGAAACTAACAGCCGGAAGCAGGATCTTGGTGCCGCGAACCCGAATCTGGGGAAAAACGCAGCGGGCGACAGCCACTTGTTCCATGCGCCAAAACGCGACTCACCTCGTCCTCGTTGGAAGATCAAATAGACCAGCCCCTATCTATCGCGTGCCTGCTCCAGAGCCTCAATCAGGATTTGCAGGTCGACTGCCAAGCTTCACATGATTCACCCGCTCCCCATAAAGGCAGTTTTCATCATGAAATACCTTGTCCGTCTCTTCAAGATTGCCCTTAAAACGCGGATCTTGAGGCCGTTCGTGTGAGTTCACAAAGGCCGCGAGGTCCCAGGCATCCTCATTGCTTATCGTGTTGCCTTTGCCGAGTGGCATGTTGTGCTTGATGAAAGATGCTGCGGTGTTGACCCGATGCATGCCGGCTCCCCAATTGTAAGATTGGGCACCCCAAAGTGGAGGAAACACCATCTCACCCCTTGTCATCTGCCCCTGACCATCGGGACCGTGGCATATAGAGCAGTGATGGGTATAAAGGTTCTTGCCGTTTTCAGGAGAAGGACGGCGTGATGGCTTCGGCAGCTCCGGGTAACCGCGGCCTGGCAACTCCATGCCGGTGGGCGCTCCTTTGGATAGCCAGTAGTTATAGGTCACCAGAGCCTTCATGGCCTCGCTGTCCAGAGCGGGGGCCTTTCCGTTCATGCTGAATTGGAAGCAGCCTTGAATTCTCTCTTCGATCGTATCCACCTTATTCGTTTTCTTTCGATAGGCCGGGTACATGGGATAGGCTGCCCAGAGGGGAGCGGAATTTGCCAGACGTCCCCGATCCAGGTGACAGTTCACGCAGCGCAGAGAATTCCCCACATTGTCTGGCAATTCTTTTGCTGTATTCATAAAAATATCCTGACCACGACGCACCATGCGACCGAACTCCCCAGCGGGAATGTCCTTGTCATCAGGCGCTTCAAAGATAAAGACGGGACCCGGGGTCGCGCCTGGGCTTGTGACCGGGACAGGACGGGACTCTGCCGCAAAAGCCGAAGCCAGCAGTGACAGGCTCAGCATTGGATAGAGGACTATGCCTTTCATATTATGGCTTTCCTTTCACCGATCCAAGATAGTTGGCGACGCTTTTAATCTCGGCGTCGGTAAGTTTATCGGCAATCACTTTCATTAATCCGTTGGGATCCCCTTTGCGGGTATTGTTTTTCCAGGCCGTAATTTGCGCCACGATATAAGTTTGAGGCTGCCAGACAATACGGGGGAACGTGGAGCCAACGCCAAGGCCGTTCGGCCCATGGCAGGAAAAGCAGGCAGGAATCCCTTTATTCCAAAGCCCGACTGTCGCAATTTTTGCTCCCAGCTCATCGGTTGACGCCTTGAACCCTTCGAGAGGTTTGGCCTCCTGATTCGCCAGAAAAGCGGCTGTGAGGTCTGTATCCACCTCATCCATCATCTGAGCGATAGGTTGCATCACCGGATTCATCCGGACTCCACTGCGAAAATTTGCGATCTGCGTTTTGAGATATGCAGCTGGCAAGCCGGCAAGCTGCGGAAAACCTTCGTTGAGCTTGCCCTCTCCTTTTTCCCCATGACAGGGAGCGCAGGGAGTCAAGCCTTTGCCATTCCCCTGCCGCACAATGGTTGAACCATCCTGCTCACGTTCGTTTGCAAAAAAGGCTGTGGGTTTTAGAATGGCAAAGCCGACGATGAGATATTTGAAAAGTTTCACAGAGTTCCTCCCAATCAATCATCAGTACATGTCCCTTTCCCAAATGCAACTGAGGCTGGCTGGCGGAGCCACACCACAGGTCTCAAACCAGGCCGTAGCGACTGAAAGCGCGAAGCCGGGGAAGGAAGACATCGGTGACGATGGCGACTATCAGAAGGGGAAGCACAATACCCAGGGAGAATGTTCCGAGCAGAAGAGTTCCTTCGGCCAACGAACGCCCCTGGCTTGCCACATAGGTCAGTACCCCGCCCAAGATTGTTCCCACGCAAGGCGTCCAGCTCAACCCGAAGAATCGATCTGCCGCATTAAAAACGTAAAGAATGCGCGCATTGTCAAGGGTTCGGCCCACTCGGCACTTGCCGACTATCTCCGCAAGCATTCGCCCTTGAAGGTTCAACGGGAAAATCGCGTTTCGTGCGACCGATTTAGCAGATCAGGTGTGGTCGCAGTATGGGCTGCTCCAAGAGATGTGGACGCTTCCAGGCGACTCGGCAGCTGTCAAAATCCCTAGTTTAGGCGAAATATTCTCGGAGCCCTGATAACCCTCGGTTTGGCCACCGGCATTCTCGATGAAGCTGCGCACCGTATTCGGCGCTCTATGCCCGGGTCGGCATGTGGTCCTGGAAACGCATACGCGAGCAGCTGATCAAACGGACCGACAATCCGGAGGAAAAAAAGGTGTATGTGAACAGGATCTCACGGAAACAAAATTCCGTCTCTTTCTTCTCAACTTGTGACATTGCCTGATGGGATAGTTCTTTCTGACTTGGATGCGTGCCAGTATTATCGGGTTTTAAGGATTTCCAGAAATTGCTGCGCTGGATTATTCTAATGTCACTTTTGACTGGTCAAATCCGAAAGAATCGCGACTGCTGATTAGTCAGCACGCTGTTTATACGGTCGAAAAAGTTGCACTTCCCAAAGTCGAACCTGGATTTAAAAACTCAGACTCGTGTGGCGGGATAAAGGGGTTGCCAATGTTTCCTCCTACGTTCAACGTCTTGAAGAGATTGCATGGAGATGGAGGTAAAAACGGTGGTTTTTCCCAATAGTACTGGAGATTTTTTTAGATACCATACTGTCTATGACAGGTATAATAAGGCGTTTGAAAAGGCTAGTCTGCCAGACAAGGCCACGCATGTTTTACGCCATGGATGGTGCAGACAAATCTTTGACTCGACCAACGGTGATTACGGCATAGCCGGACAGCTGCTCGGCAACACGTTGCGAAACTCTATCGAAACCTATGCACAGCGAAAGAAAAGCGCATTAGCAACTGTGGCGCATGATAGGTGGAGTGGAGTAGGAAATTAGCTAGCTGGTCGCATTTGGTCGCAAATGGCTTCGAAAGAATGTATACAATTGTAAATATTGAGTTTTTGTGTCGCAAATAGAAAACCCATATTTTGCTTGCGACAGCTGGATTCCTTCGATAAATCAGGGATCTCAGTCCCAATACCGATCTGGCCTTGCCGCCCGATCACATAGAGGATGCAGCATTTTGAGAGCAGAATTTCCCATATTCGCCGCTCATCCAGGGCTCGTGTACCTGGACAGCGCCGCGACCAGTCAAAAGCCTCAGATCGTTATTGATCGGATGAATCGTTATTATACGGAAGAAAACGCCAACGTTCATCGCGGTGTTTACGAACTGTCCGAAACGGCCACGCGGGTCTTTGAAGGATCGCGGGCTTATATTGCCTCCGCGCTGAACGCCACGATCGAAGAAACCATTTTCACCCGTGGCACGACCGAAGCCATCAACCTGGTCGCGCAATCGCTCGGCCAGCTCCTTCTGCAGCCTGGAGATGAAATCCTTCTGACTGTGGCGGAACATCATTCCAACATCGTACCCTGGCAGATCGTAGCCGAAAGGCACGGAGCCAAGGTGCGGTTTATTCCGCTGAATAAGGACCGCCGCCTGGATATGCAGGAAGCGGCCCGCATGGTGAACAGCCGCACGAAAATCATGGCCTTTGCGCATATTTCGAATGTGCTCGGAATTGAGCATCCCGTGCACGATCTGATCGCCTTGGCGAAGTCGGTTGGGGCCGCGACGCTTGTCGATGGAGCCCAGGGCATCGCCCATCTGCCGGTGGATGTTCGGGTTTTGGACTGTGATTTTTATGCCTTCAGCGGGCACAAGGTTTTTGGTCCCACGGGCATTGGTGTTCTTTACGGCCGGAAAAGCCTCCTGGATCGCATGCCGCCTTATCAAGGCGGAGGCGATATGATTGAAAAAGTGACCTTGAATGGTTCGACATGGAATTCGCTCCCGAGCAAATTTGAAGCCGGAACGCCGAATATTGCAGGCGCTGTGGGGCTGGGTGCGGCCTTTGAATTTGTGAAGGGCCTCGACCTGGGCAAGACCCTGGCGCATGACAGGGCTTTGGGTCAGATGCTGGTGGATGAGATCAAACGCAGCTTTCCCAAGATGAATCTGATGATCGAGCCGGGCCCGGATTGGATCGGGCTTGTGACCATGGCGCATGAATTCATTCACCCGCATGATCTGGCTGCGATCTGCGACACAGATCAGGTTTGCATCCGCGCCGGGCATCACTGCGCCCAGCCTTTGATGGAGATATTCGGTGTGCCCGCCACGGCTCGGGTCGCGCCTTTCCTTTACAATGATGAGAACGACATCGACCGCTTCGTGGCTGCCCTGCACAAAGCGGAAAAACTTTTCGCTTGAGCACGCGTGGATGAAAAAATCTCAGGACCCGGAATTTAAAGCGATCATCATTGATCACTATAAGAAGCCTCGTTTTTTCGGCAAGCCAGAGAGCGTGCGTTTTGCAGCCGAGGAGCACAATCGAACCTGTGGCGATCACGTTGAACTGTACCTGACGGAAGGGGCAGAACCGGGGAGCGGGAGCTTTCAGTTCACGGGGGCTGGCTGCTCGCTTTGCATTGCCAGCGCCTCGCTGATGACCACGCTTTTGCAGAGTGTGTCGCTGGACGCGGCACGGGACTGTCTGGAGCATTTTCAACGAGTCAGCCGCGAGGGTGTGGATCCGAATGCGGACAGCGTCTGGCAGATCTTTGATGGGCTTCGTGATTATCCGGTCAGGTCGCGTTGCGTGCGTTTACCGTGGCAGGCGCTGGAGAAGATTTTAGGGCAATGGTCTGAGGCAGGGGCAACTTCATGAGTGAATGGATTGCGGTCGGAGCCCTGAAGGATATGCCCGAGAATGTTATCATTCCTTTCTCGCATGCTGCAGAGGATTATATTTTGATTCGACGCGGGGACGAGGTCACGGCCTTTGTCGATCTATGTTCCCATCAGGAGATAAAACTCTCGGAATTCGGTGAGATTCAGCAGGGAGTTTTGATCTGTCACGCGCATGGGGCGGCGTTTGATTGCCATGACGGGAAGGAACTCTGCTTTCCTGCAACGTCCCCGCTTCAGAACATTCCCACAAGATTGAGCGCGGGGCAGGTGGAGCTTTACCTTTAATTGATATGGGTCAGCTGCCTCTTTTCCTGTCGCTTGAAATAAGCCAATCATCTTCGTTCGCTATCCAAAGTAATAATTGAAGTGAGCCGTCGTCCAGGAATAAGTCCTACTTATCCTTCGAATCTCGTGGAGAAAAACGCCGGCCATTCAGCTTCGTATAGGTAAGGCCGAAAAGGCTTTTGACCCCTTTCGACTCATTAGAGGATGAGGCAAGCCATTCAATTCGATGGAAAGGGGCGTTATGAAGTCTCTGCATAACTTCACCAAAACTGTTGTTACGGCCACGGCCATGTTCGTAAGCTCAACAGCTTTGGCCACCTCCTTCATCCAGCTGGAACCCGCAAGCAAGGCTCTTACTGTCGAAGTTGAAAACGGCAAGGTGATGCCTGAAGGCACCAAACTTCAGATCACAGGTTCCAAGAATAAATTAAAAGCAACCTATGTGTGGTTCGATCTGAGCCGCTTCTCCAACGCGAATGAAATCGAATCGGCGACGATCGGCCTTTATCCGAACAACAATTCGGGTGACGGTACCATCTATGTGGTCAAGGCTTCAGCGCCTTGGAGTTACCGCAAGCCGAACTGGAACTGGGAAGCGGATCGGGCTTTTCTGAATGATTATAACTGGGAATCGCGCGCGATCGGTGCGATCTCGATAGAAGGCAATGCGAACAAGAAGATGATTGAAGTTCCTATCACGGCCTATGTGAAGGAAGCGATCAGCACGGGTAAGAACTATGGTCTGATTTTCGTGACCAGCGATGATGTTTCGGTGCAATTCGCGGAAGAAAGTGAGTATGGATTGGCTCCTGGTACTTACCTTTCGCAAATGTCCAAAGTTCCTCTCTTGAAGGTGAAGCACGGATTCCGATGGGGAGGCATCTCGGGGTCGCAAGGTCCTGCAGGGCCTATGGGTCCTGCTGGTCCGCAAGGTCCTCAGGGTCCGCAAGGTCCCAAGGGTGATAAAGGTGACAAAGGTGATGTGGGTCCTATCGGTTTGCCCGGTCCCAAGGGTGCGACGGGTTCTGTTGGTCCTCAGGGTCTGCAGGGTTTGAAAGGTGATGCGGGTCCCCAGGGGCCCAAGGGTGAAATGGGTGCGACCGGTCCCCAGGGTTTGAAGGGGGATAAAGGCGATAAAGGTGATGTGGGTCCTCAAGGTCCCAAGGGTGAGATTGGTGCGGTTGGTCCTCAGGGTTTGAAAGGTGATGCGGGTCCTCAAGGTCCGAAGGGTGAGATCGGTGCGACCGGTCCCCAGGGTTTGAAAGGTGATAAAGGGGACAAGGGCGACAAGGGTGAAGTTGGTCCTGCTGGTCCTCAAGGTACGCAAGGTCTTGCGGGTGAGGCTGGTCCTCAGGGTCCGCAAGGTTTGAAAGGTGAGAAGGGAGATAAAGGCGACATCGGTCCGCAAGGTCTGAAGGGTGACAAGGGTGAAGTTGGTCCCCAAGGTCTCCAGGGTGTTGCCGGTGAAATTGGTCCGCAGGGCTTGAAAGGTGACAAGGGCGATAAAGGTGATGCCGGTCCCAAAGGTGATGTTGGTCCTGCTGGTCCTCAGGGTGTTGCTGGTGAAGCAGGTCCTCAGGGTTTGAAGGGTGATAAAGGTGATACCGGTCCGCAAGGTGTTGCTGGTGAAGTTGGTCCGCAAGGTCCCAAAGGTGATATTGGTCCCGCTGGTCCTCAGGGTGTTGCTGGTGAGGCAGGTCCTCAGGGTTTGAAGGGTGACAAGGGCGATAAAGGTGATGCCGGTGCGCAAGGTCCGCAAGGCGAAGCCGGTCCCAAAGGTGATGTTGGTCCTGCCGGCCCTCAGGGTCCGCAAGGTCTTGCTGGTGAAGCAGGTCCTCAAGGTTTGAAGGGTGACAAAGGCGATAAAGGTGACACTGGTGCGCAAGGTCCCAAAGGTGATGTTGGTCCCGCTGGTCCACAAGGTCTTGCAGGTGAAGCAGGTCCTCAGGGTTTGAAAGGTGACAAAGGTGATACCGGTGCGCAAGGCCCTCAGGGTGTTGCGGGTGAAGTTGGTCCACAAGGTCCAAAGGGTGATGTTGGTCCCGCTGGTCCCCAAGGTCTTGCCGGTGAAGCAGGTCCTCAGGGTTTGAAGGGTGACAAAGGCGATAAAGGTGATGCCGGTGCACAAGGTCCGCAAGGTGAAGCCGGTCCCAAAGGTGATGTTGGTCCCGCTGGTCCTCAGGGTGTTGCTGGTGAGGCAGGCCCTCAGGGTTTGAAAGGTGACAAAGGCGATAAAGGTGATGTTGGTCCATCTGGTCCACAAGGTGTTGCTGGTGAAGTTGGTCCGCAAGGTCCAAAGGGTGATGTTGGTCCCGCTGGTCCTCAAGGTCTTGCTGGTGAAGCAGGCCCTCAGGGGCTGAAGGGTGACAAAGGCGATAAAGGTGATGCCGGTGCGCAAGGTCCGCAAGGCGTTGCAGGTGAAGTTGGTCCACAAGGTCCGAAAGGTGATGTTGGTCCTGCAGGTCCACAAGGCTTGAAGGGTGATACGGGTGCGCAAGGTGTTGCAGGTCCAATCGGTCCCGCTGGTCCTCAGGGTCCACAAGGTGTTGCAGGTCCCGTTGGTCCACAAGGTGCGAAGGGTGATACGGGTCCGGCTGGTAAAGATGCGACCGTCACAAAATACGTATCAGCTGGTGATTGCAGCAGCGCGAACGCAGGAAAGATATTCTACGTGGAAGGTTCATCGAGGCTACCAGCCAGCTGGCGAGTTTGTGGATGCGTGAGCACGACATCGTGCTCCTGGTTTCAGTTGAATATGACCGCGATAACACCATAAGTATGTGAGGAGAATTCGATGAGAGCAGCAAACCATCTTTTGACTTCCATCCTGGTCATGGCGGGGCTACTGAATGCCTGTGCCAAGAAAGAAAATACAGAATCCGATCTCTCTTCAATTAGCACGGTTGTGGCGACCTCGGGGGATCTTCCCGAGTGCACATCAAGTATGACTGCACGTGTCTACTGGGTGGAAGATCAGCAAAAAATGCTGGTATGCAACGGTAATGCTTTTGTCGAAATTGTAGGGGAAAAAGGCGAAAAGGGTGATAAAGGAGAAAGCGGCAACACAGGACCGGCTGGCTCGCCCGCAAACTCCGGTGTCTGGGTCTACGATGGCGACTCCAAGCCCATCGGGGTTTTAATGGATGGTAGCCTTGGTCTTATCCTCTTCACCAATGGTGCGTTTGCCAGGATCGACCTGAACACCGGCGATTACCTTCTTCCCGTTCATTCCACGGGCGGCGTGTTAGCTGTTACTCCAAGTCCGTATGCATGCGAGATGACAGCCAGTGATTGCAGCGGTACCTGCTATTCAGAGAAAATTACCCCGCGCGGTACAATCATGAGGGCATCACCCACAACTTTTTACTTGGCCACAGGAACAGAAGCCCTTGTCAGTAATGCCAGTGTTCGAGCAGGCTATAAACCTGATGGAACATGTACGGACTATCTTGGTTCGGTTCAGATTAATGCTTATGCGTTTACAACAATCTACGCCTTCCCCGAAGGCATCACACTGCCCCTCAAAACACCCTTATCTTTCGGTTTCAAAACCGAAGAATAATCTGATAGCTCTCACGAATAATAAACCCCGTCTCACCACGGGGTTTTTCCGTTCATACAGGCGATCCGAACCGGGCATTATCCCCGTGGAGCCAGCCAGGCCCAGAAGCCATTGAATTTATATTCACAATAAAGCTGTCCGCTATCCGAACCGCCACCGATCCCGCCGTCCGTGTCCGCGAGGCATACAGCTTCAGAAATGGAACCCGAACCAGGGTACGACGTCGCGCGGTGATTATTCTTCCCGGCATCAGGGACATAGAGACGCCCGACCATGGGTGGGTTTTGATAGAGTTCCGTAATCACACAATTCGGAGCCGCTTCATAAATAGTATAGTCAGCCCGCGTTGCCGTGAACGTCGACCAATCGGACTTGCCTTCACGCATGGTTAAACTGCCCGAAGCGACAATCTTATTTTGGCGAACGGAAAAGGAAATCGAGCTATCTATCACCGGATTATTGCCGCCCATATCGTTGTCACCGACACCATTATGATAAACATACATACGGGGGTAGGTGGGAACGACCCACTGCCAGCCGCCGCATTCATTGGAAAACGCCGGGGCGCTGAAGCTGGCAAGCAAAACGGCAAAAACGAGCTTTTTCATACTTATCTCCAGATAATATTCAAGTCACGCAATAGAAAACGTTGCGTCATCACTTTTGCGTCACGAGAGAAAAGAAAATCCGGATTCGACCAAGGAACGGGTTCAGGTGCGGTAATTTTATTTGCAGTGTAAGGGGCTTACGTCAGGGTGGGCACAAAAAAGCCCCCGCGCTGGCGCGCGAGGGCAGGCAAAGTCGGAGTATGGGACTCACATCACAGTCTGGCAACCCGTCCTGATTCTTGTTCAGGAGCCGTACCTTGTTTCTCGTCAAGGTCGAGCCCAAGAGCATGCTTCAGCACCTCTTCAACACGACTGACAAAGATAAATTCCAATTCATCACGCACTTCCGTCGGCACATCCTGGATGTCCTTGCGGTTGCGTTCGGACATCAGGATCTTCTTGATCCCAGCCCGGTGCGCCGCAAGAACTTTTTCCTTGATGCCGCCCACCGCTGTCACCGCGCCGCGCAGGGTGATCTCACCCGTCATCGCGAGACTCGGACTCACGGGCCGCTGCGAGAACAGCGAAGCCAGTGAGGTCAGCATGGTCACACCCGCGGAAGGTCCATCCTTGGGAATCGCCCCGGCCGGAACGTGAACGTGCACATCCGTTTTCTCATAATCATGCTGCGTTTTCAGGCTCGGCAAGAGCGAACGCACATGGGTCATCGCGATCTGGACCGATTCTTTCATCACCTCGCCCATCTGTCCGGTCAGAGTCAGCTGACCCTTGCCCGGCATGGCCTTGGCTTCGATGAAAAGAATATCCCCGCCCATCGGCGTCCACGCAAGTCCTGTCACCACACCAGCCGGCATATGGGTTTCCGCCAGCTCCAGGGTGAAGGGCTCAGGACCCAGCAGCCGCTCCAGATCACTCGCCTTCAAACAGATGCCGCCTTCACTTTGGATGATGGCTTCTGTTGAACCACGAATCAAAGCTGCGAGCTTCCGCTTCAACTCCCGCACACCCGCTTCACGGGTATAATGCGATATCAGACGCAGAAGAGTCTCATCCGCCAGCGTCAGCTGGGTGGGCTTCACGCCATGCGCTTCCAACTGCTCGGGCCACAGATGCTGCTTGGCAATGTGCAGCTTCTCGGCCGTCGTATAACCCGCGATCGAAATCACTTCCATACGATCGCGCAATGGACCCGGTATGGATTCCAGACTATTCGCAGTCGCGACAAACATCACCTGCGAAAGGTCATAGGGAACTTCCATGAAGTGGTCACGGAAACTATTGTTTTGCTCCGGATCGAGCACTTCCAAAAGCGCCGCCGCCGGATCCCCGTTGTAACTCTGCGAGAGCTTGTCGATCTCGTCGAGCAGGAACACGGGATTGTTCTGCTTGCATTGTTTCAGAGCCTGGATAATGCGGCCCGGGCGCGAACCGATATAGGTCCGGCGATGACCACGGATTTCCGCTTCATCCCGCACACCGCCGAGGCTCGCGCGCACGAAGTCGCGGCCCATGGATTCCGCGATGCTGCGGCCCAAGCTGGTTTTACCGACACCCGGAGGTCCGACCAAAAGCAGGATCGACCCACGGAAATTTTCTTTCAGCTTCAGAACCGCCAGATGCTGAACGATTCGGTCCTTCACCTTATCCAAACCATAGTGATGACGGTTCAGGATATCGCGGGCCTTGTTCAGATCTATTTCCTGTTTCGCGCCTGGCTTCCAAGGCAGACTCAGCAAAAGGTCGAGGTAGTTCTGCATGCCCGGGGCTTCGGGCGAATTGCGTTCCAAACCGGCGAGCCTTTGCGCCTCCTCCAGGGCGACCTTTTTCACGTCATCCGGCATGTCCGCATGATCTTCAATGCGCTTGGTATAGCTGTTCTTGGCCATACCCCCTTCACCCAGTTCCTCCTGGATCACGCGCATCTGCTGGCGGAGCATCGCATCCCGATGCTGCTTATTGAATTTATGGGAAACCTTGCGGCCGATCTCGGCGCGGATTTCCAAACTCTGACGCAGATCCTGCATGGTCTCCAGGAGCAGCATCAGGCGGCTGTTCAGCGAAGTCTCGCTCAGAAGTTGAGCCTTGACCGCCACATCCACTTCCAGATGGGGGGCTATCAGGTTCACGAGCAGCTCGGGATCATCAATCGCCCGCAGCATGTCGCCGACCTGTTTCATATTGCCAGGCAAAAAGGCAATAATCTTGTCCGAAAGTTCTTTGATGCTATTCAGATAGGTTTGGACCGTCCCCGTGTCGATATCATGATCGACGACGACCGGAAGGGTACGCACCAGCCAGGCATCATGTTCGTAGGAAATGTCTTCGATGTGGTGGCGTTCCAGGCCACGGACGATAAGCTGCACCTCCTCGTTTTCATTCCCTTTGATGTACTCCACTTCGGCGAGGCAGCTGGTTGTGTAGACTGTCTCCATCGAAATGGATTTCTCGGCGTCCTTGCGCGTCACGACGTGAATATTTTTCAATCCACGCGCTTTCATTTCGCGCAAAGCGGCGAGGTTTTTTTCGTCGGTTACCGTAACCGGCATGGCTGTGCTCGGGAAAAGCACAAATTGTGAGGACACCATGGCTGGAACCCAGCGATTCGAAAATTCCGTCATAGACCACCCCAGGTGCTGCGCATCCAATTGAGCCTTGTCGATCGCGCAGGGATCAAGAAAGCCTTCTTCCAAAGATGGAGTCTAAAGGAAATTTGTCAAGGTACGCGTAAAAAAACCAAAGCCCGTCTCTTTGTATAAGTTTTAGACGCATGCTCAAAGGACCCAACGACAGCAGGGCCCATACTTTGGAAAGCTGAATCACAACATTATAATTTCATTGCATTATTTTGCGGGGCGCGGCGGCGAGATCGGCTGTTATGCCATGGTACGGGGATTGCTTCTAACGAAATGCGCTTGGGAGATCAAACTCCCGCTCTCTATGTTGCTCCTGTTGCTCTCTAAGCTGTTGAGGTTTTCCATGCTGAAGCGCCTACTGACGTTTATGCTTTTCTCATTTTCTGCTTTCGCCTGTCGTGAATCTCATCTTGAGGAAGTCAAAAGCTTCCGCTTCTATGTTGAAACCGATCAACCTTCGCTCAAGTATTCGGTCCAAATCCTGGTCGCCGATTACAACCGCCAATTGGGTTTTGAAGCCCTGAGTGTCGTCGATCATAAAGAAGACAGCACTTCGCAGATTCATTTCCGCAAAGGCCTGGTCAATGACGGGCGTAAATTGGGCCTGGGTCAGTGGACAACTTTGCAGAAGCAGTCCGTATCCGGTGCATTCCGTCAAAGCCAAACGACGACTATTGAGTATGGAATGGATCTGATCTTCGACCTGGATAACTTTATGAGCAAGGCTGCCTACATCCAGGATCCTGATTCAGACGCTTATAAGCATCTTTTCCATCTTTTCGCGCATGAAGTCGGCCACGGTATGCAGATGGACCATGCTTCGGATCAAGAAAGCGTGATGTTCCCCAGCATCGCGGAAAAAGGTTCACAAGCCGTCGATTATAGCGCTTACTTCCGAACCATCCGTGAATTTCTGAATGATCCGAACATCGACCTGTCCCGTCCGCGTCACTGGCATGACGATGACTTTGCTCCCTCGGAAGGACACGGTCACGTTCGTTAATTCCCAGGGTATAAGGCGTTGCGCATCAGTTCGATAGCCCTCGCCTCCCACCATACACCGGCAGCGGGTCCCCCGTTGCAGGTTCCGTCCGATACTCCAGGCTCTTTGAGCCACAAGTATGCCTCCAATCCCTTGATTCCTGTTGGAGCCTGAGGCGTTTCGCCGATGGCTCGATTTTTTGGATTGCACCAGGCCTCGCGACTTAATGCTCCCTTTCCATTCCGCGATGTATCCAGAACAAAAGCTTTCCCACCTAACCGTCCCGAAATTTCCTGACCATAGGCAATGCAGTCTTCCGTGGCATAATACTGGCCGACATTGAGCGCAAAGCCGTCCGCAGCCATAACGCCCGCTTTCATCAGGCGGTCGACAGCTTCGCGGACGGAAAGCCAGCCTGGGTATCCGATATCCACAAAGACCAGGGCCCTGGGATTTTTCTTCAGAACGAGAATCGTCTCGGCGATCAGGTTCCAGCGTTCGGTAAGAGCCTCAGCTTTTAGGCAGGCGGTCAGAAGCAAGGCCTCCGGTTCCAAAATCCAGTAGATCGGTGTTTCCCCAAGGCCGCGGACCAGACTTTCGATCCAGGTGCGATAGGCGGCGGGAGCGAGACCCGGCGTTTCATAACGCATGCAGTCCTGCTTCGGCAAAGCCTGGATGACAGCGACAGCATAAACGGTTGAGCCCGCTACGGCCTGAGCAAGACGCGAGGCCTCCGCTTCGGGCTCGGTGGTTTTCGCTGTGAACCAGACCGCGGTCGGTTCCGCGGCGAGCTGCTGAAGCCAGCCGGCCTCCCGCGGCTGCGTGTCTTTCAGCCTGGCCGCGGCTTTTGCAGCCTCACTCTTGGGATTCACATAAAAGCGGCGGCTACCGATTTCTTCGGGAGCCTTGGGCGAAGGGGAGGGCTGCACGGCAGCGGCAGCGCTTGGAGGGGCGGTTTCCGCGCTTTCGGGAGCCGGGACTGCGGCCGGCGTCATGGGTCTTTCGTCGATCGTCTCGCAGCTGAAGAGACTCAAAAGAATTCCGAGCTGGAAGACTAGCCTTGTCATGAATCTTTCCTTTCCGTATGGACCCGCATTCCTTCCATGTTAGCAAATTCTTACGGGAAATATTCCTTGGGCTTTCACCCGGAGATCCTCGACTCTTACCCACCCCTCTGAATTCAACGAGGGGGGCACCGATAAAACTTTTGGTCTGAATTTTTTCAGGCCTTTGGAGGAATGACATGCGACACGCGACCTTATTAAGCCTTTTGCCGGGACTTCTGACCGCCTGTGGTGAAACGGTCAACTATGAAACCCGTGAAAAAATGGCAACAGGTGCGGAGCTGAATGCCGGAGGTCCCGCTTCATCCAATATCGAAGTCGGGGTTCCCGACAGCGCCAATGCCGAGGTGAATCCGTGCTCGACGGCCGCCGTGCAGCATCAAAAAGAAATCCTGCACTTCCCGGAAATCGCCGCCGGCACGACCTGCAGATTTGCAAACGGGGATAATCTTTCGCGGAAGGATGGCTTCATCCGGGCCTATCTGCAACAGAATCAAAGCATCACCCTGCCGAAGGGCGCAAGGCTCTGCGGCTTTTCCATCGAACCGACCGACAGCAGCATGCACTATGATGATGAGATGTTTTTTCTGGTCGAAAACCGCGTGCTGATGGCGACCAAGGATTACACCGAATATTTTCCGAAGGACGGCATCTTTAGCACTTTTAGCTGGGAGTCGCTCCGGAATCAGGTCTATAATCAATTCGATGAGCGCGGACTCTACTGCGTGGGCGGTGACGATGGCTTGAGCGAATGCCAGCTGCCCCCGACTGATACCACAGGCTCGATCGAGCTGAGTATCAGCGCGGAACTCGCCGCGAATCTGGCGACGCTCCTTCAGAATGAAGACGTTTTGAATTTTTCGTGGGTAACGACCGGCGATAACGATGATTCCGATTGTCGCCATACGGATATCAAGATTCCTGTGACCATGCATTATGTTCCGGCGGATGTGAAACCTTGAATGTGCGGATCCTCACTCTTCTGATGCTCGTTTCCCTTCCAGCTTTGGGCGCGCCCCAGGTCTGGATGGGAGCCTCGGGCGGCTATACGCACATCGTGCCGGATGGATCCGGTCAAACCTCGAAGAACGGTTATCACCTCTTTTTGGACGCCAGCGCGGAAACCACCACCGACGCGTGGACACTGGGTTTAGGCGCTGGTTTTTTTTACAGCCGCGTTTACAGTGATGGCGAACGCGATTTTCCCACCGAAGATCCTGATATCGTTCGTGAGCAAAGAAATCTGCGCATTGAAACGCGAGCTGGCTCGGCTCATCTTGCGGCCCGCTACCGCCTGTGGGATGGGCATCTGGAAGCCGGACTTTTGGTGCGGAATCTTTTTGGGTCCTCGCTCTCTTTCAGTCAGGATAAGGACAGCAGTCAGAGCAAAATCTTTCTGGGTCCCCAGGTGGTGTTGAAAACCGATGCGCAATCCGCGTGGATGCAAAGAGTCGATTTAAGCCTGACGACGGACATGAATGTTCCGAAGCGTCGGGTTTATTTTCTGGCGGCGGGTTTTGCCCTGGGCCGCAGCTGGCCCGTGACGGAAACGCCTCCTTCGGCGCCTGCTCCGAAGGAAGGGGAGCGTTTTGAAGAAGTGCTGGCGGACAAGGTCATCAATTTTCCCAGCGGAAAATCCGAACTCCAGGAACCAGCCGCCACCTTCCTGAAGGAACTCGGACAATTCCTGAAGCAGCATCCTGAGCACTGGCAGAGCATGACCGTCGAAGGTCACACCGATAAAAAGGGAAAATTCGATTACAATATGAAGCTCTCCCAGGACCGCGCCGATGCCGTGCGTCGTGTCATCCTGGATCAAGGCAACAGCAAAGACCGTGTGCAGGCCCAGGGCTTCGGTCCGACCCGGCCTTTGAAAGACGGCGACTCACCCGAAATCCTCGCCCTCAACCGCCGCGTTGTGATTGTCTTTACCATCAACAGTCGCGAGGGTCGCAACCAGGTCAGCGCGGAAATTAAGCGTCTCCGTCAGAAGTATTTCGGAGAATAATTCACCCGCCTTGCTTTTATGCTCCATAACCAATTGAAATCAAAGCTTTATCCAAGGCCAATAGTTGGATTTAATTACTATTTGTGTATTTGGCAATTTTGGGATAGGAAAGGACCAAATGCGACAATTGCGACCGAGCGGGAGGTGTTCCGGCCATGAGAGAAATGTCACCCAAATTCGAAGCGGTGCAAACGGCTGTTAAACGATACTTTGAGCGCTTTCCGCGTGTCAGTATCAAAGCCCTGTCGATGCGAACCGGGGTTCCTTACGCAACTCTGCGCCGCATTTTGCAGGCCGAAGTCAACGACATCAAAGATGAAACCATTTTTAAATTGATTGATCGGGTCATGCTCCGCGAGGATCGGATGAGTTTTATCCGTGACCACTATCCGGCGCTGGCCAAAGTCGTTGCGGAGTATCCCGAACAAGGACTCGACGACGACGGATCAGTGGCCATGCTCAAGAAGTTCCGTTACATGGATCCCCACAATTTCATCATCAAGTTGGCTCTGACGACCGCCGGAACCACGCGGGATGATGTGCAGCGCCTGACCGGAGAGCGGGGCATCCTGGCTCTGGAAGAGATGATAGACGCCGGTTTGATCATCGAAGAACGGGAGATTCTGCGCGTTCATGGCAACGGCTTCCGCCTGATGGATCTGGATGACATTCAGCATCAAATACAAAAAGACCTGCATTATTTCCCGCGCAGCATGGTGGGAACTCAGTACGCCCGGATTGGACATATGTCGGAGTCGGTGACCAAGGAAGCCCTGGCGCGCATGGTGGCCATGAGCGGCGAGCTTCTGAAAAACATCGAGCAGACCAAGGACAGCGAAACCGGAACGATACCATTTTTCTTTGACATCATGATTGGAACCTATGACCGCCACACTTTGATTGGGGATCAGGAATGAAACTCGGGCACACACTTTCGAAACTGACTCTATGCGTCGGCCTTTGTTCGGCTGTCACGGGCTATGGTCGCGGCGGCGAGACAGGGACCCTGGATAAGGAACCTGATGCCCCTGATCTGAGCACCACGCTGGAAGTGAGTCGGGCACCCCACCGTCCCTGGGCCCCTTACTATCTGGGTTACGATCAGTTCCGCCGTCTCCGGGCGCGGCTCAGTCTTCAGCCTTTGGCGCCGATTCCCGGCTGGGATAAAAAGCGGGCCTGGCGTTATGAGGATCGCTATTTTTCGGAAGATAGCGAATTTGAAATACTGCCGCTCGTCACCGACCCCATCCGCTGATGAAAAAACAGAGCCCACTCCGGGCTCTTTTTTTTATCCTGGCCTTCCCCTTGCATTCCCCCTTTCGTTTCTCGTTTCCCATGGCAAAGCCTTCATTTCAACGTTCACGCCCGTGAAAATACCGTGAAGGAAAATGGGAACATGTCATCCTCTCTGCTGAAAGGAACTGTGGAATGGAAAGACCTGCCACGGGTGACGGGACAAGGCCCTTGACCTCCCGAAAACCTGTATCACCCACCGCTTATCCCATACATTTGACTTTGAACGGTGTGAAAACGCGCCTCCATGTGGAAGCCTGGACCTCGCTCCTTGAGGCTCTGCGGGAACAGCTCGGACTGACCGGAACCAAGAAGGGCTGCGATCACGGTCAATGCGGAGCCTGCACGGTGCTGGTCAATGGACGGCGGGTGAATTCCTGCCTGACGCTGGCCGTTATGAAAGATGGATCCGAGGTGACGACGATTGAAGGCCTCGCTCAAGGTGATGAACTGTCTCCGCTACAGAACGCCTTCATGGAAACGGATGCTTTTCAGTGCGGTTACTGTACACCGGGACAAATCTGCTCCGCGATGGGGCTTTTGGCAGAAGGCAAGGCCACGACCCGTGATGAGATTCGGGAGCAGATGAGCGGGAACCTTTGCCGCTGCGGCGCTTATCCGAATATCCTGGCGGCTATCGAAAAAGTTGTGCAGGAGAGCCGCTCATGATGCAATTCTCCTATCAAAGATCCCAGGATCTCCCCTCCGCCCTGTCCCATATCCGCAGCGCCCGCGATGCGAAATTCATCGGCGGTGGCACCAATCTTTTCGATCTGATCAAAGCCGATGTGATGCGTCCGGCTCAGGTTCTTGATATCAATCAGCTGCCCTTCCATGAGATCACGGATAATGACCAGGGTGGACTGCGCATCGGCGCTTTGGTCACCAACAGTGATGTGGCCTGGAATCCCTTGATCACGGCGCGTTATCCACTGCTGGCCAAGGCTATTCTTGCCGGAGCTTCTCCGCAGCTGCGCAACATGGCAACGACGGGCGGCAATCTTCTGCAGCGGACCCGCTGCTATTATTTTTATGATAAAGCCACACCCTGCAACAAGCGTTCACCCGGCAGCGGCTGCGGGGCCATCGGCGGATTCAATCGTATTCATGCGATCCTCGGTGCCAGCTCGTCCTGCATTGCAGTGCATCCGTCGGATATGTGCGTGGCCCTTGCCGCGCTGGATGCTGAAGTTCGGGTGGAATCCATGGACGGCTCGCGGGTGATACCTTTTGCTGACTTTCATCGCCTGCCCGGGGACACGCCTGAGCGTGATCATAATCTGCGTGACGATGAACTGATCACGGCGGTGGATTTGCCCGCGGATGATTTTTCCCAGCACTTCACTTACATCAAAATCCGGGATCGGAGTTCCTATGCCTTTGCTCTTGTTTCTGTTGCGGCTGCGCTGCAGATGGATAACGGAATAATCAAAAAAGCCCGCCTGGCCTTGGGCGGCGTGGCTCATAAACCCTGGCGACGGCCCGAAGCCGAGGCTCTTTTGGAAAACCAAAAGCCGGAACAGGCTGCATTCGAAGCCGCAGCCCAGGCGCTGTTGGAGGGCGCCAAAGGTCAGGGGCACAATAATTTTAAAATAGAACTGGCTCATCGCGCTATTATCCGCGCATTGAGCGAAGCCGCAGGTATGGAGGTGACGGCATGAATGGAACACCCATGGGCCAGGCCCTGCCGCGCGTGGACGGGCCCTTGAAAGTGACCGGCGAAGCGCCTTATGCGGCGGATATCGTGGTGCCGAACCTTACGCATGGCTATGTGCTGTCAAGCGGGATTGCCAAGGGCTGGATTCGGTCGATGAACCTTGACCGTGCGCTTGAAGTGAAGGGCGTTCTGAAAATCTTCACGCATGATAATCGACCCAGGACAGCCTGGTTTGATCGCAACTACCGGGATCAGGACAGTCCCGAAGGTTCACCGTTTCGACCTCTGGCCTCCGATCGCATTTTATTTGCCGGGCAGCCCATTGCGCTGATCGTGGCTGAGAGTTTGGATGTCGGGCGTTATGCAGCTTCACTCATTGAAGTCGAATACGGTGTGGAACCGCCGCAGACATCCCTGGAAATGCAGCGTGAAAAGGCCTTTGAACCCGGCAAAGCCAAGTCGGGTTATGAGCCTCCTCCCGCGCGTGGGAACGCGGATGAAGCCTATACAGCCGCTCCTTTGAAAATCGAGGCGCATTACACGACGGCCATTCAGCATCATAACCCGATGGAGATGCATGCCGCGACGGTGATCTGGGATGATAATGAGCGCCTGACCGTTTATGACAAGACGCAGAGTGTTCTGAACAGCCAGACCTATATCTGCAATGTGTTCAACTTGAAAAAGGACAAGGTCCGTGTGCTCTCGCCTTTCGTGGGCGGTGCTTTTGGATCGGGTCTGCGGCCTCAGTATCAATTGTTTTTGGCTGTGATGGCGACCCTGGAATTGAAGCGTTCGGTGCGTGTGGTCCTGTCGCGGCCCCAGATGTTCACCTTCGGGCATCGGCCCCGCTCGCTGCAGACGCTGCGCATGGCCACGAATGAAGAGGGCCAACTTCAATCGGTGATGCATGAGGCGATTTCGGAGACCTCACAGTTCGAAGACTATGCCGAGCAGATCGTCGCGTGGTCGGGATCGGGTTATGCCTGTGATAATGTGAAGCTTGATCATAAAATAGCCCGCTTGGACACCTATACGCCGCTCGACATGCGGGCACCCGGTGCGGCCAGTGGCGTCTTCGCCTTGGAAACGGCGATCGATGAAATGGCGTTCGCTGCGGGACTTGATCCTTTGGAATTCCGCCGCAGAAATTATGCGGATAAGGATCATCTGCATGACAAGCCCTTTTCCAGCAAGGAACTCATGGCCTGCTATGAGCAGGGCGCCGCGCGTTTCGGTTGGGCCGGTCGTCCCCTGCAGCCGCGGTCCATGCGTGAAGGCCATCAGCTGATCGGTTGGGGCATGGCCACGGGACAATGGGAAGCCTATCAAAGACCGGCGAGCGCGCGGGCCATACTTTCGGCGGAAGGGCGCCTTATCGTGAGCAGCGCGACCGCGGATTTTGGAACGGGCACCTATACGATCATGAGCCAGATCGCAGCGGAAACCCTGGGGCTGCCGCTGGCGGATGTCGTCTTCAAGCTGGGTGATAGCGCTTTGCCACAGGCTCCTCTTTCGGGGGGATCCTTCACCGCATCTTCGGTGGGCTCGGCGGTGCTTCAGGTCTGTGAAAAAATCAAAAAGAAGGTTTTTGACCTCGCCCGTGGCCTGGAAGGTCTTCCGTTCCACAAAAAATCCCTGGATGATGTGGTCTTCGCCGATGGATTCATCCATTTGAAATCGAATCCGGCTCAGCTGATTTCGATTGCGAATATACTCCGCTATTCAGGAGTGGGGTCTTTGGATGAAGAGGCGAAGTCCATTCCGAATGTCGCGAAGCAGGAGCGCTATACCCGCGTCACCCACTCGGCAGCCTTTGTCGAGGTGCGGGTGGATGAGGATTTTGGAACAGTGACCGTCAGTCGCGTGGTTTCCGCGGTCGCAGCCGGAAAAATCATCAATCCCCTGACCGCCCGCAGCCAGGTGATGGGCGGAGTCGTGTGGGGCATCAGCATGGCCCTTCAGGAGGAATCAGTTCTGGATCATAAGCTCGGACGTTTCATGAATCATGACCTCGCTGAGTATCACATCCCTGTGCAGGCTGATATTCATGATATTGATGTGATCTTTGTGAAAGAAGAAGACAAAATTGTAAACCCGCTCGGCATCAAAGGCATCGGCGAGATCGGAATCGTCGGCGTGCCCGCGGCCATTGGCAATGCGATCTTTCATGCCACGGGGAAACGGCTCCGCGATCTACCGTTTACCCTGGATAAAGTCGGCTTTTCCAGCCTAAATGCCTTCTCCTAGATGATTAAACGATTGGATCAGATCGGGTGGACGGACTATGAAACGTCCCCCGGTTTCGGCTAGACTCCGCTCAGAATGAAGCCAATCCTGAAAGGAGCCCTGGGAATGAAATCCGTCTGGCATTTTATGGTTATGCTGTTTTTCAGCTCCCCACTGATGGCCTCCATGATTCCACCGCGCGCTGTGCCTTATACGTTGAATGAACGCCTGAGCAACGGGATGAATCGCAGTGATTTTGATGCGGTCCTGGATCAGATCGAAGTCGTCTATCGGCCTATTTTTGAGAGTCTGGGCGGCGATTTATCTTTGGAGAGATTCTGGGACAGTTCGCGGGTGGATGCGCATTCCTCGCAGGTGCGGAACAACTGGATCATCCGTGTTTATGGGGGTGTCGCCCGGCATCCGGCCATCACCCGGGATGGTCTGGCTTTGGTTGTTTGCCATGAGATTGGCCATCATCTCGCGGGTTTTCCCCAGGTCAGCTCATGGGCCGCGACGGAAGGGAACGCGGATTATTATGCGACGCAGACCTGTTTGAAAACGATCTGGGGGAATGCGGCGCCGGTGGATCTGGAGATTTCGGACAAAGCTGAGGCACGCTGCCAGGCAGCTTCCCCGTCGGGTCAGGCGTTCTGTGTGCGGGCGCTGCAGGCTTCTTATTCCGTAGCCTCTTTCCTCGCTGATCTGGAAGCGGTCAGTATCAGCTGGGACCAGCCGGATCTGACGGAAGTCACGAGCACGAATTTAAGCTATCCGCCAGTTCAATGCCGCTTTGATACCCTGATCGCCGGGACCTTCTGTGATCGGCCGTCGTCGCACCTTGTGATTCCCTGGAATGAAAAAGAAATGGCTGCTGCCAGCTGCCATGCCCTGCAGAAGGATGAACGTGGACTGCGGCCACGCTGCTGGTTTCGTTCGCGTCTGCCCCAGGATCAGAAGTAAAGATTCACTGAGTAGGTAGGATAGATAAGACTGGAGGGTACCGTGCTGTTTCCGAGGGGCTGGTGATCATCTTTCACGAAGTTGGCCCGAAACCCGATTCCTATGCCGACAACCATGGATTTTATGAAACCGGGCCTCCCTCCTGCGCGCTTTTTGGAATCGGAAACAACGCGGACGGAAAAAAGAGTTTCGGTGGCGAGGAAATAATAGCTCGTGAGCCCGCCGCCATCCCAGGCCTTCCTATCCCACTCGGAAAGTCCAAGACGAATATTGGTCGTATAGCAGAGCAAGGTCGTGGAATTTTCTTCCATCCTGTCCTTAATAATGGGAGCTTCCAGACCCAAGGTGATGGCTTTTTGCGAGTTGGGGATACGGACCAGCGCGCCTGATGCAAGCTTGTCGACAACATGCTGATTGCCAAGGTGCACACCGATAAGACCGTATTTGCCATAGGCCACCAGAATCTCCGTGAAGGCATAGGCTGCCTCCATCTGGCTCGATCCGATAGTGGCTTTGATTCGATCGCCCTCGCCGAACTCTTTCGCCTGAAGTTTGGTCGTCAGAGCGATGAAGAGCAACGGAATCCATATAATCTTCGACATGAAGCAGGCTCCTTCAGGATTTGCAGGTGCATCTGCCTTCCATGAAGCAAGCCTCATACCAGCCGAAGCGCGCTAAAAACCCCGACGATTCCTTGCTGGGGATCGTCCACAACGGAAGCAGCGTGAAAATTCCCGGCACCATAAACTTAAAGTTTAGATCGCGATACCCTAAACCCTTCGTTTACGTTCGCGGTTCGACGCGGCAGGGAAGGCTTGGAGTTCGGAAGAGGAATGGCGGTGGCCATAGCTGTCGGCAGGCTTCAAACGCTGTCGCGGAGTGGGGAGGAACCGATCCTGCCCCAATACTCCAGCACCAGTTTAATGACCCGCTCAAGCTCAGCGTCTTCCTTGGGCTTGACGATATAGGAATTGGCGCCTTTGGAATAAGATGAATTGATCGAGTCCTTTTCCGCGCTCGAAGAAAAGACGACCACGGGAATGTCGTTCCATCGGCTTTCTGATTTGATCCGGGCCAGGGTTGTCGCCCCGTCCATCATCGGCATGACCAGATCCAGCAGGATGAGATCGGGAAAGAGGTATCCGCTCACCCCTGGCTTGGCCTGGGAAAGGTGCATGATGAGTTCCAGCCCGTTATCGAAAAGAAGGACCTGAGCCCTTTCTCCTGCGAAACGGTGGATGAGATTCACGACCTTGTCGCGGAATATGGGGTCATCATCGGCGAAGAGTACATTCAGAGATTTGTTGAGCTCGGGGGGCGGCATTGATGGCAGCAGCGGCTTCAATTTGTTGATCAGATCCCGCCGATTTTTAAGCCCACACTTGTCCAGGATATTGGCTATATGGACATTGAAAGTCGAGGGCGAGCAGCCCACCTTGGGCGCGAGCTGCTCGGATGTATCATGGGGATTGCGCAGCATTTCCCTTAAAACATCCGTTTGCTTGCTGGAAAGCCTGTGTTCGCTTGCGAATTTTAGGAGGGCCTCATTGTCGAGCATGCTACGCCTTTGCTTCAAGATAGCCATTTTGAGGTGTTCGGTTTCCAGACGAAAAAGCTGAAGACCTCTTCGCAACACATTGATTTATTTGAATAAATCTAGAAAATGACGGAACTCACAAAGAACGCCTGGGGCAGCTTGATCTCCAAAAGAAAAGGAACATGGTGCGGCGCCGAAGCCTGATCCGGATCCTGCGTAAGAATTCGGACCGAGCCGCCATGCTGCTGAAGCAGCTGCCTGACCGCAGAAACTCCAAAGCCCCGTCCCGAGATTTCCGTAGCCACTTCCTTCGTGGAAACGCCACTCAGGAAGACGAATTCCGCAATGCGATCACGGTCCTCGACGCTTTGCCAGGGCCAAAGCTCAGGTCGCCCGGCTTTCTCGGCGATCTTGTGGAGATTCAAACCCTGTCCATCATCACTGAACTGGATAAAAAAGTTTCCATTACTGTCTTTGCAGGCAATCCTGATCGTGCCGACAGGCTGTTTGCCTTTGGTGAGCCGCTCATCAGAATATTCGATGCCGTGATCTATGGCATTTGACAGAAGATGGGGAATGACCGTCTGAAGAAGGCGATAGCCCTCGTCGTGGATGGGGCTGTCGGGCGCGACGATGTCGATGACAGGCGGCTGTTTTTTGAGCTTCATTGCTATCGAATGAGCTTCGTGCGTCAGATCCTCAAGGGTCTGCTTCAGAAGGGGAAAGCTTTGTCGGGCTATGTACTGGAGCATATCCTTTAAAGGCCCGAAATCACCATTCCCCCTTGCCATGCCTTCGACGCGATCAAGGAAACGGAGATAGTCCTGGCGGTTGATCTCGATCGTCTGCTGGTCCTCGATTCCCCATCCTAACTTTTTCAGGGCGATGGTCTCGATACGTTCGTGCTCCTGCCAAATTTTCTGCAGAGGACGCCCCCAGTCCTCAATGGGATTGGGCCCGCGATTTCGAAAGGTCTGCAGCTCCTGCTCCGCGATATGAATGAGTGTCGCATAGTCCGCGAACCCCATCGAACGGCCATTGCCCTTCAACGTGTGCAGGTTGACCATGATGAGTTGATAGGCTTCCATGGAGTCGCCGGGCGCCGTCATGAGCTGAAAGCATTGGGTCAACTTCATTCGGGATGACAGCATGAAGTTTAAAAAAGCCCGTTTTCCGGCTTTGACTATGGTCTTGATCACGGCGATTTCCGCGTCGAGTTTTTCCGTCTGGGATTTCTGCAGCTTCAGCTCGGTGACATCCCGCATGGCCATGAGAATCTTCTGAACCTGTCCCTTGTCATCACAGATGGGGTCCCAGTCCAACTCAAAGAAGCGCTGGCGACCTTCAAAATCGACCTCCATATCGCGCGGCAGATGTCCATGATTGAGTTCGAATTCCAGGATGTTGTGACCAAGCACGCTGCTGATGACGTTGCTGCAGATCGTGAGTTCATCCGCCTGCAAGCGACTCCGGTTCAAGAGGAAGACATCGAGTTTTTTTCCGGCGATTTCATCCTCGGACATCATTTCGTGAAGATAGAGGCTGTATTGCGGATCAATCGTCAGATCCTGGCTGGATATCGTCAGGATGCCCTGTCGAATGTTGCGCAGAATAGCCTGGATGCTGCGGGTTCGATCTTCGACGATGAGTTCCAGATTGCTGTTGATTTCATTGATTTCGGCATTGCGGAGTTCGACGGCCTCTGACAGTTTCGTTTTTTCCATCGCCAGTTTCTCAAGACTGGTGTTGATGGTGGTGACTTCACGGAACGTGACAGCGAATTCCTTGGCGTTCATGAGAGCGAAGGCCATGGCCATGCTGAGGTTGGCCAGAAGCATGTTGCAGCCATATTCCTGATAGGAGTCGATGGCAAAGTCCTGCACCATCGGGAAGATGAAGACGAGGCAGAGGACGGCTCCACCCACGAAAAAGAGCATACCGGCGAGTCGATGTTTCAGCCCTGTGTAAAGCGTCGTGATGACGATAACAAGTGCGCAGAAGAAACAAAGAGCAAAAAGAAGAATCAGGGCCGGCATGATGCGATAGTGCAGAGCGAGGCAGGTCAGAAACCAAAGTCCCAAGACCAGTGACTTGGCGAGACGGTGGGTGCGGGCAGAAAAGAGGAAGGCGATTTTTTCCATGGAGTAGAAGAGGAGGGCGGCGACTCCAAGCAGGTAGAGAATGGTACCTACCTGCAAAAACGTCAAAGGCGTCAGTCCCAGGTCAAAAATATAGAAGAGGCTGACGGGCAGGGAAAAGAGCGAATAGAAGCTGAGATAGAGCGAGGATTTGTCGCTGGGGCGAAAAAGAAAGATGCACAGATAGAAAAGGGCGATCGTCGCAAAAACCCCGGCGATCGCCTGAATGAGAAAGCGACTTTCATAGATAACGTTATGAAGATAGTACTCATCACCCAGATAGAAGCTCGAAAGGTTGAGGAGGTTGCCTTCAGGCGTGGCGGGGGAGGAGACATGAGCCAGCAGCGTGAAGTCCCCGGATGCCTGGAAGGCGGCGATCGGAGCCTCGGCATATCCAAAACTCCGGTTCGCTGCAGGGTCTGGATCGGGTTGGCCAGCTTTTATCAAGCGGCGGGATTCCGTTTGCGTTGCGAAATAGAGAATCATGGGGTGATAGAAGCGCGGAATGGCGAGGGCAAGGTCTCTTTGCTGATCATTCCGCACGCGGATGATGAACGTTCCATGATGGGAAGAGGTTCCGGGTATGGAATAAGGCCCTATCTTCATGTTCAATGGAACGCTCAGCGGTTTTTTTTGGGCGATGAGGCGCTGCAATTGGTCCTGCGAATAATGCTGCGGCGGAAGGAACTCGCCTGGGAAGAACAGGACCTCGCCGCGAACGTGAAAGTATTCGTTCCGTGCAATATGGCGTAGGTCTATTTCACTGTTTTCCACGGAAACAGGAGTTTCGTTGCCGAATCTCAGAACAGAAACCTGTTTCAGCCAGGAGCTTGCGGCCACGGCTTGGCTTGTCCACATCAGGACGAGGATGAGCACGATCTTTTGCATGGAATATTCCTTGTGATCGTTAAATTCTCGCACCTGCTCAAGCCTTAGTGCAATGGGATTCTGCGTCGCGCCTCACAGCCGGTTTTCCGCGTCGCCATCCTCCTGAATGATTAAACGATTGAATCAGTTCTGATGGACGGACTATCGCTTGTCGCGGAGTCTCGGCTAGACTGCGGTCAGTCATTCCAAAAATGTTACGAACCCGTTCTCAAACCAGGTGGATTATCATGTGCTTGGATAGCGGGTGGAGGAGGGGACTATGAAACTTATGAATGGACTGCTCTTGACCTTCATGCTGAGTTTTGCGCCGGGTCTTCGTGCTGATCTATCTCAGTGGAATAGCGAGGCCTGGAATGAAGACTTCGCGTGCGATGCACCCCGGCCTTACCTGCGGTTTGAGATGACCGGCGAATATCGGCTGAGCAATGCCTATCTTTTACTGAGCGCGGCGGCTCTGGCGGAATCGCGAGATCGGGAAACCATTGCGTCGGGGATCAAAGACTGGGGTTTCACCGACCTCGAATTCATCGGCAAACCCCGCTTCGGTGCGTTTGGATATTTCGCCGAGCGCGAGGAATTGAACCTTCTCAGTTTTCGTGGGACCAATAGTTTTCGCGAGGGTCTTTTCAATACCTTCTTCCTGCCTTCATCCTTTGAACCTTTGGGACTGGCCGGCGCAGGGCATCACGGGATGATGCTTCACTTTAAAAAACTCCTGCGTGAATCCGAGGCCATCTTAAGACGGCATGATCCCGGGAAGGCAAAGCCGCTTTTTATCACGGGACATAGTCTTGGAGGCGCCATGGCGCTGCTCCATGCTCTGCATTTTGCCAAAGATGGATGGAACGTCGTCGCAGTCTATACAAGCGCGCAGCCCCATGTGGGGGATGAGGCGTTCCATCAGGAGGTCGCGGATTGGCTGCCCGAGCGTTATTTCCGCATGGCCCGGACGGATGATCCCACGCCTCGCGTGCCGCCCATTGCCAGCACCCGCGAGGTCTTCGGTCAGTTGGTCCCCTTTTTATCAGGTCCTTTGGAAAAACTCGTGGGTCAGATGAATTACGGAGCGAGCCGCACACCTTATCTTGAAATCGGCTCGCGCTTGACCTGGCAGAACGGAGATCCTGAGCTTTTGGAGGCCGCATTCTGGAATGACCTGAAATACGGCCTGGAGAATCCAAAGTCGCTGCCCGATCTTGTCAAGGCTCTGCAGAGCCGCATGCAGGAGCATCCGCCGCAGAATTATATGTGCGCTTTCTTACGAGCACTTGAGGGTGGATCTTCGATCCCCTGAAATCGGCAGGATAAGCTGGAGGCAGGTGCCGCTGTCACCATCGCTGCGATCGGAAAGTTGGATCTCACCACCTTGCTGCTGGGCGAGTTCCCGCAGAGCCGCAAGGCCCATGCCGCGACCGCTGGATAGACTGATGTGATCGGCGGTGGTGACCTCATCCTGCCACAGGATTTGCGCCAGCTCGTCCTTGTTGCGGAAGGTCCAGCCGCGCGCCTTGGCAATCGCTTCGAGCTTGCTCCATTGGATGCCGGCCCCACGATCCCAGATGCGAACCTGAAGGCCTGTGGGCAGGCGCAGTGTTTCGATCCGGAAATCCAAAGGCCTTGGCACATGCCCGGCAGTCTCGGGACGGATATAGCCATGATCCACAGCGTTGTTCAGCGCATGGGTGAAGACAGTTTCCATGGTCCGCAGAAGGTCCGAGGTCCAGCCCTGCCAGCTGTCGATGAATTCAAGCCGCAAGGGTCGGTCCTCAAGATCTGGATAACGCTGACGGATGTCTTGAAAGATGCGATTACAGATGGCAAGGATGCTGTCCTGAGATGCGGAGCCGCCCGGCAGCATCGTACTGAAAAGGGATTCATAGTGGGCAAGCAGCTGATCGAGCGACTGCAGCAGGGCTGCGGGATAGGTCGCGGCTGAGCGGATTCCGTCTTCGATCAGATGAATTTCCGCGGCCAGATTCTTCAGACCCAAGGAACGGGCGTTGCCTTTCAGGGTGTGCCAGTGCCGTTTGGCAAGCGCATCGGCCTTCGCATCGGGCGCAAGGCACGCTGTCAGCCATTGCCGGGTATCCCGAATGCAGTCGGTGGCCCGCGCAAAATTCTGCGTGACCAGTTCCTGCCACAGGCGCTGCAAATAATCATGACGTGACTTCTCCTTCAGCACCTCATGTTTCAGCTGCTCTTCATGCGTATCATCGCGGATGACCAGCTGCAGTCCCCGCACGCAGCGTGTTCTATCCCAAAGAGGTTGCCAGGAAATATTCAGGATTTTGGATTTGTAAGGCAGTCGACTCGGCAGCTGCGCAGCATTCAATTCCCAGGCGAGTTCCTCTTCATTCAAAAGGGCGCTCAGGCTTTGCCGGATTCTTTCCTTTTCATCCCCGGGCAAGGAACTGGGGGCGATCACGCAATCGAAGAGAGTGCGCGAGGCCAGGTCGTCGCCTTCCTGCAAGAGGCTTTCGAGCTGCTGGGAATGACCGGCCTTGATGATGCCCTGGGCGTTGCAGTGCAGGATGCCTTCATGAATGGAATCGAGTATGCCCTGGATGTGCTCCTTCTGCTTTTTGATGATTTTATCCTTGATGCGAAAGCGCATCAGGATGCCGATGATCACGAGCGAGAGGAGGACCCCGATGCTCAGATAGATCCTTTGCCTTGCGCTCTCCTTCAGCTCTTTTTCCTGGATGGTGTTCTTATGCTCCAGCTTTTGCAGCTCGAATTCCGCATTCAGCTTCTGACTGAGGCGTCGATCATTCTCGGCTATGCTTTCATAGCGTTTGAAATAGAGTTCGCGCCATAGCTCGGAGGCTTTCTTATGCTGGGATTTTTCGGACGAGAGATTGGCCATGAATTCGAGGTACGGATATTCATCCCGATGATATTTCGATTGCTCCAGCCAATGTCGGGCATCAGCCGCATAACCCTCGGCGGCCTCGACGTTGCGCTGGGCCATATAAAGTTCGGCCAGGACCATGCTGTTCCAATAGCGCCTGTGAGGAGCATTCAGGGCCTCGAAATTCTTTTGCGCCTCGTGAGCGGAAGCCAGGGCTTTTTCCAGGTGACCCTGGTTCTGATGGATCATGGCTATCGCCTGTTGGGTCATGGCCATGCTGCCCGGATCCTGGATGGCTTTGGCCCAGATCAGCGCTTCGTGCAGGGCATCCAGGGCCCCGCTATCGTTATCGGACTTCATGTAGCTCAAGCCTCTGTTGAAATTGAGGATGTGTTTCATGAAGCGATAGCCAGGCCGACCTTGAATGGACTTCAGTATATCCTGGTAGGTTTCCCAGGCCAGGCGATGACGATCGCCGACCTGGTTATAGTAACTGGCGAGATCCTGCCTTTGGAGAAGGACCCAGTCATCCTCGGGCTGCGTTTGCAGGATTTCGTTGGCTTCCTGCAGCTTTTGGAGCGCCTCCTGAGGCCTGAAGGAATCGGCGGCTTCACTGGATTGCAGACCGAGGACATAGACGAGCAGATAGGAATCATGGAAGCGACGCGCGAGCTGCTCGGCCTTTTTCAAAGGACCATAAACATCCGCATCCCGCTGAAGAGATCCCTGACTCTGAGCCT